>NZ_CP150886.1:1513207-1815849 GCF_038050375.1 Okeanomitos corallinicola TIOX110
CCGGATTTGATGGTAATTTTTTGTGTTTTTCTTCCACTGAACTATCTCCTCATCTTATACATAATCAAAATTATTGGACTGCTTAATGATGCTGAAAAATTAAATAACTAATTTTTGAATTCAGCTAAAAAATCATAAATCAGTAAGGTTTTAAATTCTAGTTTTTATATACGGTCATTTTACTGGTGTACAAAAGCAAATATTTTAACAATCATTTTTAGCTGAGATATTTTATACTCATAATATATTTTACTTTAAATGAACATATATTTACTTATTATTTCTGTTTCAATCAATATTGAAATCCATCTTCAGGATTAAAATTAGATTCTCTATGTATCATAATCAACTCGATAAAAAGCAAATTTCCAGCTTTATAAAATATCTGTGAACCTGAATAGTTAAATATGAAAGATATATTTTTTAGATAAAGCTTTGGTAAAATTGCGTGACATTCGATATTCATATTTGTTAATTTATGGATGACTAATAATCATCACAAGTATTTGTGCAGTTTAATTATAGCTATTAGATAGAAAAAATAGAAATATAGATTTATGTCACCACTTCAGAGACTTGCCAAAAAATCTGATCAACTAATTAATAAGTTAGTACAAAATAGATATTGGCGTAAGAAAATAGTGTTCAAAATTTTACTTGGTTTCACCTGTGCTTTAGTAGTCACATTTATAGGAATGGCTATGAATCAGGCTACAACAGAAACAAAAACTGCTACAGCACCGAAATTAACTTATCAAACTTCTTGGGTTGGTAACACCATTGGGAAGGGAAAATTACGGGTACAAAACAATATTGAGGGAATGTATGTAACCGAAAACGGTAAAATTTACACCAATAGTAAATGGGATGAAGCAGGAACAGAAGCAGGAATATATCAGGATGGAAAAATCATTGCTTCTTTAGAAGATACCCATGGTTGGCATCGTTTAGGAGGAAAAGCGGTAACAGCTAATAGTAAATATATTTATCTTGCTATGAGTCAGGGAGGAATGAGTAATCAAAAAGGTTATCCTCCTGATGGTAAAACTTGGTACTCTGTGAGACGTTATAATTTAGCAGGAAAACCTGTACCTTTTCCTAATGGAAATGGCTGGGATAAAAGTATGTTAATTATCAGTGAAAAAAGTGAAGTTACTGGGTTAGCAACTACAGGTAATAAATTATTTGTTAGTAACGCAGATGCTAATAGTGTTCTTGTATTTAATACAGAAACAATGACAAAACTAGGTAGTTTTTATGTTAATAATCCTGGTGGAATAGTTATTGATTCATCTGGGACTTTATGGATTATCGAAAATAAAAAAGGTTATAAAGATGGCAAAGTATCCCATTATGATCAAAGTGGTAAAAAATTACCCCAAGCAATTGTAGACATTGTTGATCCTACAGCTATTTCTCTCTATCAAAAAGATAAATTATTAGTAGCAGAAAATGGTATCCGCCAACAGGTACTAATTTATAATATCAAAAATAGACCAGTGAAAGTACGAACTTTTGGTGTTGAAAACGGTATTTACAGCGGTATCCCTGGGGAAGTAGACAAGTTAAAATTATACGGAATTACAGCAGTTGGGGCAGATCAAAAAGGCAATTTATACATTAATAATAATGGCTTTAATACATCAGGAACAGATTTAAGAAAATTCTCTTCATCTGGAAAACTAGAATGGCAACTTCTGGGTTTAACATTTATGGATAATGCTGATACTGATCCTGAAAGTGATGGTGTCAATCTTTTCACAAAACATGAACAATATTTGATGGATTATAGTAAACCAGCAGGTAAACAATGGACTTATAAAGCCTACACACTCAATCCTTTTAAATATCCTCAAGATCCTCGTTTACATATAATAGCTGATGGGACTTTTTTCCGTCGTATTCAAGGTCGCCCATTTTTATTTTTAACAGATATGTTTGGGAGCAAATTACAAATTTATCGTTTTCAACCAAAAACAGATGGTAAAATTGCTATTCCTGCGGGATTGTTTGTAGGTACAAATGAGCAAGGTAAGGCGATAAATGGTAATTGGCCACCATATCAACCAACTCAAGGTGAATGGATATGGCGAGATAAAAATGGTAATGGTGGATTTGAGCAAAATGAATATGAAAGCAGTAAAGATTATCCCTATATAGGGGGTTGGTGGGTAGATAATAAAGGTGATGTTTGGAAAACTTTGAGAACTGAAGATGGGATTCGTCATTATCCTTTCCAGGGATTAGATAACAAAGGAAATCCCATTTATACCTATCGTTCTATGGAAAAAGAAAAGACTCCTAGCATCTTTAGAGATTTGCGAAGAATTGAATATTTTCCGGACACAGATACGATGTATTTATCAGGTTTTACTTTTGATCATCCTTCCATTGGTGATGATGCTAAAGTTATCGGCTCAGAAATTGCTAGATTTGATAATTGGAGTCAAGGAAATCGTACTCCTAAATGGCGAACTGTAGTTCCTTATGACACTACTGGTAAACGAGAAATTATGACCGCAGCTATGAGTGTAGCAGGGGATTATGTATTTGCAGTCACAGTAAAAACTGCGGAGGTTTATGTTTATAAAGCCACCACAGGAAAACTCGTATATAAGTTTGCTCCCGGTGTAGAAGTCGGCCAAGAAAGTGGTTGGGTTGATATTCCCTATGGTATTCGTGCTTTTCGTCGTGCTAATGGTGAATATTTAGTATTTGTAGAGGAAAATTTAAAAGGTAAAGTGCTGGTTTATCGTTTACCAATTTAATCATACTTGAAATTTATACAAGTAGGTTTTTAAAAATTGCATAATATTTGTATATCTTTCTCAGAGTAAGGGCAAAAAATAAATACCTTTACTCTTTTTATTTGTGAAATAGACTGATTATCTAATTTTAGATTTGATTTGAAATGCAACAATAATCTTCATATTATTAGAGGTATTTTACCAAAAAAATAAATATTAAAGCTCCCAGATAATTATGATGATAATTAATTACAGCAATGGCTATAAGATATTTTTAGTCTACAAGCTGTAACATTTTCAAAACACTACAGGTATGTTGATCAGGAAATATGCAAAAAGCAATTTTGATGAAATTACAAACAGTCATTCCTCTTCATTTATTACATAGAATTCAAAATCTTCATTGTCATTTGCTTTCTCAATTTATTTTACGCTGGGGAAGTCAACCTTGGGAGTTTAGTAATAGATCAGCAATGGTTTTTTCTCCTCATCAAGATGATGAAACTTTTGGCTGTGGTGGAATGATAGCCCAGAAACGGGAACAAGGAATAAATGTAGTTATTACATTTTTAACTGATGGCAGAGGTTCACATGGTGTAGATCAGAATCTACAAAATCAAATTATTAAAATTCGTAGGGAAGAATCATTAAAAGCTTTAGATATCTTAGGTGTGCAGCCTTCAGAAATTTATTTTCTAGATCAGCAAGATGGAAGTTTAGCAAATTTAAATCCAGTGGAAAAGCAAAAACTTATTAATCATATTTCTGAACTATTAAAACAATATCAACCAGGAGAAGTTTATGTACCTCATCATAAAGATTGTCATAGAGATCATGAAGCTACATTTTACTTAGTTAAAGAGGCGATCGCTCAATCAGAAATCAAGGTAGAACTCCTACAATATCCTATTTGGGTATTCTGGAGAGCGCCATTATTTATTATGTTAAAATTAAAAGATATTGCCGCCGCATATCGCTTATCAATTACCTCAGTTCAAGCAAAGAAAAAACAAGCGATCGCTACCTATGCTTCTCAAACACAAGCCTTGCCAGTTGGCTTTATTAAACGCTTTTTAGGTGCAGAAGAGATATTTTTTAATAGTAAGTAATTTACTTGCTATAAATAATGTCAGTTTCATATATCTTTAGTGTATAAATTTTAAAATAAATTGTTACTGAGAAAAAAGAAATGCGAATTCTACACATTACTAACCACGTTCAAAAAATTGGTAATGGCATTGTCAATGTTGCCGTAGATTTAGCTTGTTTACAAGCAAAAAAAGGTCTGGATGTCGCCTTTGCTTCTTCCGGTGGAGAATATGAACAACTATTAGGAAATCATGGGATTAAACACTTTAAATTAAACCAATCCCGTACACCGTTAAACATGATCAAAGTAGCTTGGACATATCAGCAAATTATCAAAGAATTTCAGCCAGATATTGTTCATACCCACATGATGACAGGGGTTGTACTAGCAGGAGTTTTTAGAAATAATTATCACTATAATTTAGTTGCCACCGTACATAATGAATTTCAACGTAGTGCCGTTTTAATGGGATTAGCAGATCGGGTAATTGCTGTTAGTCATGCAGTTGCAGATTCTATGATTCGTCGTGGTATTCCCGCCCAAAAATTGCGTGTAGTTGCTAACGGAACGTTAGGCAGTCCTCGACATAAAAACATCCAAGATTATCAACCCATAAAACTACATCATCCAGCCATAACTACTGTAGCAGGAATGTACACCCGTAAAGGCATTATTGAATTAATTGAAGCCTTCCAAATCATTAATAAAAACTTTCCCCAAGCCCATCTTTATCTAGTAGGAGATGGACCAGATCGTTCTGTATTTGAAAGCATAGTTAAAAACCTTGGCAACCTCAGCCAAAATATCCATTTTGAGGGTTTTCAACCAGAACCCCAACGGTATATGTTATCAACAGACATCTTTGTTCTCGCTTCCCACTGTGAATCATTTGGTTTAGTTCTGACAGAAGCAAGAGAAGCCGGTTGTGCAATTATTGCCAGTGATGTAGATGGTATTCCTGAAACTTTAGATCATCGTCAAGCCGGGATTTTAGTACCACCTAAAGATAGTCAAACTTTAGCTAATACTTTGACAGAATTACTCAATAATCCTCAACAATTACAAACATGGAAAATTCGCGCTCAACAAAATTTAGAAAGATTTAGCGTTCAACGAGTTAGTGACGAAACTTTAGATGTTTACCACGAATTCAGCAGAAAATATAACGTCATTACACCTATGCAAACCAGAGAATTAGTAATAGGTAAATAATCATAATTAAATACAGATACATCTACCAGATTTACTCTTTACTATATATCAATTACCTGTTTCTGACTAAAATACATTGCAATCCCTTTTTCATAATAAGCCGCTTCATTAATAAAAATAGGATAAACTGTAGATTCTCCCTCATATAAAATCTCTTGATCATCAAAAGTCAGAAATAGAGGATTACCAGGATGCAGCGGTTGATAATCTCTAAATTGCAATTGGGGATGAATCATAGCTTGAATTTCTCCATTTTCATCTCTAGGATAATCAACTGTACTAATAGATTTATAAAGTGTTAGTGTATTTATATTTTCGTTAATTTTACCTTGGTTAAACTGTTCCAAATAATCTAATGCTGCATAAATAATTTGCTCCGTATGTTGAAATAGTTCCGCATCTAAAATACCTTGAGCTACAGCACCCACTTCTATTGCAAAACCCAATTCACTCAATGAGCGAAGAAAACCGCTATTTCTTGGTTGCTCATGGATATAGACTTTGACTAAAGGATTAATGGTACTCAAATGAGCAGCTAAATTAAGTAAAATAGGGTGCATATTACCAAGAATAATACATAACCCCATATTGGCAGTAGTAGTATGTAAATCAATAATCACATCTACAGATGCTTGACCTTGGGGTTGTAAAATTGTTTGAATTTCCCTAGCTCTTATTTCTTCATAAATAGAAGTTTCGCCATCTGGTAAATTAGTGCCTGTAAAACAACGGTTTAAATCTCTGTCAATGTATCTTCTGCCCGCATTAATAGCTTGAGGATTACCCAGTAAAGATACGGTTTTATAGCCAGTTCTTTTAATTAAATCTGGATATTTTTGAAACTTTTTGACCAGATAAACGCCGATTAATTCATTACCATGACTGCCGCCAACAATTGCTACCTGGTTAATTTGATTCATGATTCCCTCATCTAGAAAAAACTTAGACAAAACCAGATTAAAATATCATTAATTGTGCAAAACATCAATTATTTAATTAAAATCATTTTGTGAATAAAACTTAAAAATAATTATATCTTATTATGCTTGAAAATCCCGAATTCACTAAGAAATCGAGATTTTTGTGATTTATAAAATAAATCTAGTTTTCTATGCTGTACTAAATTCTGAACAGATACATCAATTATCGCTGACTAATTACTAATTACAAACTTTTTTGGTGACATTAACATCGAGGATATGATTAGTGTTCCCAAGGAGATAATATTACATTCTCATTCCTTGATGACGATAATATTTATGTGCTGCCATAGCCATAGCTAAAAATCCCCACATAATCATACCTGACACGCTTAACATTCCACTATAAATAATCAACTGAGCGCAGGAACTAATCCCAATAGCACGAGCCGCACTTACAAAGCTATCAAACTTACCTTCAGTGTAGCTACTTACACTAATTAGCATTAATATTAAACCACCCACGTAAGGTATTGCACCAAACCAACCCAGAGTAAAAAATATATCTAAAATGCCACTATCAATAACCACAACTTCAATTTGTCCCGTTTCTTCATTCACTTTCCAGATATTCCCTAAACCATTACCAAGACCAGTAGAAAGGGCTAAATTAAGATTACGATTATAGGTTTTTGATCTATCCTTGAAACTACCATCTTCTTCAAGATTAGAAAAACTTTCTAAGCGAGTGGTCACAACTTCAGAAATAGGTTCAATTGTTGTTAAGGGAATTACGCACATAGTCATCACTAAGATGATCATAATTAAGCGCATTTGAATCTGGGCTTTGACTGAAGTTAAAATTAGAATTATCCCCAACAACCAACCACCCCAACTTGTCCGCACCTGGGAAAGTAAAAATGATAAATAACCAACGGCTGAAGCTGGAAAAATTAAAGGGCCAGAACTACTAAATAATAATAGTAGACCTGTTTGCATAACAGTACCAAAGGGTCCAGGTGAGTGTAGTGTACTCCAAACTCGGATGCCAAAAGGTACGGGATCTCCGGCACTGGTGAACATCTTTGATTCTATTAGCCAGTATTTATCCCACTCAGGAGCAATAACAAATTGACAGATTCCATAAGCTCCTAAAATTAATACTGACCAGATAAATACACGCTGAAAATGCTGGCGATAACTGGGATAGTCTCGCCAATTCATAAATAAATGAAAGGCGAAAATAATCGGACTCATCCAATCTAAAAAACCACGAATAACTGGGATTGGCTGATTAAAAATTAACCCTACAAAACAACCATAAACCACTCCTATGGCAGCTAAAACAAAAGGTAATCCTCCTTTATTAACAGCACTAGGAAGGTGTTTCATAAAAGAGGCAATAGTAATAAAAACTACCAAATAAGGAGCAAGGAGAATCTGACGTGTGGGGTCCCAACCAATGCGGTAATCAACTAAACGAGCTAGTAATGGTGTCAGAAACCAAATCCACCAAGTAAAGCCAATATAAAGAATGGGATGACGTAAATATAAAAATACTCCTACTAACAAAGACGTAGCAGGAAAGATCAGACGTAATAAGGAAGCACCACCACCAAAATAACAAGTTACTGTGAGTAAAATAAATCCCACAATTACTATCCAAGCTTGTGCGGCTCGGTCTTTTGGAGAATAGGTAGATTGTAAAAAACTATTGAAAAGTATTTGTTTATAAAACATACTATTTTAGGTAATGGGTAATGGGTAATGGTTTTTTAATTAATCTCAAAATCTGTACACTAAGAGAGTTTTAAACCTGTTCCCTGTTCCTTGCTGTATGTTTGCCATCCTTGCCAACGTCCCTGTAATGATGCTTGTAATTTTTTGGTGGCAATTGTGCCTTGATTGGGGAATAATCTCAGCCATTGAATTATGCCAAAACTTTCTCTTGTGCCTATAAATATCGCCCAGAATATAAAGATTATGCGCTGGAAAAATGAGAGATGCTCTAACAAAGCTAAAGTTTCATTATGAACTAAATTAGTAAAGGCAATATCATTAAAACTTTGGCGTTGATCTTCATCAAACCGTTGGGCTGGATAATGATCTACTGCTACATTAGGATCATAAATAATTTTCCAACCGCTGCGTTTGAGAGTTAGGGTAAATGCCATTTCAAAGTGAACTTGTGCGCCAGTACCACGCATTCTTTGATCAAACTTTAATTTATCTATGGCTTGGGTGCGAAAACTCATATTTACGCCCTTGAGAATATCAACTTCGCGGGGTTTTCCTACTCCTAAATGATGATTGCCAATTACTCGCCCAAACCACTGTAAACGCCCTACTAAGGTAGAAGAACCATCCTCTATTTTTTCACCTTGATATACCCAATCACGGCCACCCACTGCACCTATGCAACTATCGCTGAGAAAATGAGCAGTAATTTTTTCTAGCCAGTCAATATGGGGAGCAGCATCATCATCAGTGATGGAAACTATATCTCCCTTCACCGCTGCTAGTCCAGCATTGAGCGCCGCTACTACTCCTGGTTGAGTAACTGTGACAATTTGTAAGGGTAAGTTATGAGGATGAAAGCCGTTTAAAAATTGCCAAGTTGCTTCATCGGTATCTCTGACTGTGACAATTACTTGATCAACGGGTTTAGTTTGAGCTTGTAGAGCTAACAGACAGCGTGATAAATCTTGAGGACGGCGATAGGTGGGGATGAGAACTGTGTTCCTCATTTTTGCTTAACTCTTCAAATAAATTGATATAGGTTTGTGCCATATTTATCCAGCTATGTTGTTCAGAAATAGTACGAGCCACTTTACCCATTTGTTGACGTAGGGTGCGATCGCCATTTAATAATTTCAAAGCATCAGCTAAAGCATCAACATCGTCACATTCAGGTAAAACAATTCCACAAGCTGGAGTGATTAAATCCGCAGCACCAGTAGTTCTGGCAGTAATTACCGGTAAACCGCAAGCCATTGCTTCAATTACTACTAATCCAAAGGGTTCATAACGGGAAGGAAACACAAAAAAATCTGATGCCTGATGAAGTTTTGGCATATCACGGCGATAACCTAAAAAATGAACCCGATCACTTAATTTTAATTTTTCAACCTTTTGAGGATAGGGACTATCTTTAGTTTCACCAACAACTGCTAAATGTAAATCGGGAACTTTTACCAAAGCATGAAGTACGGTATCTAAGTTTTTTCGAGAGATCCGAATATCTCCCGCAAACATAGCTAAAGTAACATTTTCTGGTAAACCTAATTGTTGACGAGAAGCGACACCTGGAGAAAATTCTTTTAAGTCAACACCATTAGCAATAACATGAATTTTATCACGAGGAACACCAATGTCAACTAATTCATTTGCTACTCTATTTGATACAGCAACTACTACTTTAGTCTGAGAAAAAGCCCGTTTTTCCCAATAGGAATTAATGGCAGTATATAACCACTGATATAAACCATATAAATTCTTATGTTCACGGGAAATATGTACAGGGGATTTCCACCAAGAACTATGAACAAAATGTACAGCATTTACATCAGTAGCACCTCTAGTAATTGCCCCGTTCACTTTAATTACATCAAATTTATGACGATATTTATTTAACCAGTTACCACTTTTTTGAGCAAAGATAATATTCCGCAGAAATTCTGTAGGATATCCATCTATAGAAATGGGAATCCAATTGACTAAACTATTTTCTTTTAACTCAGGTGCTACTTCACTAGCTAACAGTGTTAAGTGATAACCGCGACGGATTGCTTCTAAAGCCACCTCATAATTTACTCGCCCTTGACCATCACCTTTTTTGATTTTGTGAGTAACAATACAGATTTTCATCTATCAAATCTCCCTTGTAAATTAATAAAATACTTGTCAAATAATTAATTATCAAGTACCCAGTAATTTATTAGTTAACTTAGTGGGTATAAAACTAAGCAGTAATGCTGCTAAAGTCCGTAAATTAAACTTTTGTTCTTGTAGTGCTTGCCAAAATAAAGAACGGGCATCAAGATTTTTTTGATCGCGCATTAAGCCAATACCTAAAGTTGTATGTGCTTCTAACCAAAGTTTTCTAAAATGTGGATGAAACTTCCGTATCTGTGGATTATTCATAAAAATTTGATAACAGAAAATGGCACTTTTAGCATTACGAATTTTGGTTTTGATATTGCGTCTACCACTCATATTAGTGTCGGTTTGCTCATGGTTACGATAATAGGTTAATTTTTCTGAATCATAATATAAACCATACCCGGTAATACAACACAAGTAAGTAATATATAAATCCCACATTCCCCCAACTTCTGAAGGAACACCATCCCAGTCAATTAAACCATTACGAATTACACAAGCTGAAGCTGTGGGTATACTTTTATCAACTAAGCCAATTTTTTGGAAATCTTCATAAACTCCAGAAGCTAACTGATTACGTTTATAAAACCGCGAGAATTCCTCAGTTGTAGAAGCATCAATTTTACCCTTACTGTCAATAATATATTGATCAGAAAAAGCCAGAATTAAATTAGAATTTGCTTCCAAATGGGGGATTAGTTTAGCTAAAAAATTTTGAGACCACATATCATCATCATGGAGACTGGCGACATATTTACCCCTAGCCATTTGAAAGGCATTCATCTGATTTTTGAGCATTCCCACATTTTCTGGATGTTGCCAAAATTTAATTCGTGGATCAGCAAAAGATTCTATCAAATGTTGAGGATTTGTAGAACTGCAATTATCAGAAACAATAATTTCTAGGTTTTGATAAGTCTGATTAACTGCACTATAAATTGCCTGTTTGAGATATTCTGGGCGGTTATAAGTAGGAATAATAACACTTACCAGTGGTTCAGATAAATTAGCATTGATAGACATCATCACAACTCGCTATATCAGATAATTTTTGTGATGCAGATTCCCTGAATCATAGAAAAATAGATAATTTATAAAATGCCATGATGGCAAGAAATTATCATACATTCAACAAACTATTAACTTCAGTTTTATGGGTAAGCTTTTGTTGATAAATTGTCTCTAAAAACCGTAATGCTGTTGGCACGGGACTATAATTTTCAATTGCCCACTTACGACCTTCTAAAGCAATTCTTTCCAGAATTTCTGGATCATCGGCTATTCTATCTACTGCTGCTGGAAGATGATCTAAATCTATGCCAATATAATGTCGCCAATTTTCAGGCATTGTAGGTAAATAAACACCATATTTATCAAAATCTACATGGAAAGTAGCACATCCAGCCGCCAAAGACTCCCATAACCGCCAACTATCCCACTGAATAACAGTATTTGACTTTAACCTCAACTTAGTTAAAACTCTTTGGAGATTACGATTAACTAAACTGCCAGAATTATTAGGCCAAGAAGGTACAAAAAAACCACCAAAACAAGCACAAGCCGCCGAATTTTTTAACCGTTGGTAGTAACTGGGATAGTGCCTTGCACCAGTCTGTTGCCAATGTAAAAAATGATATGGCTCTTGAGAATAGTTAGCTTTATTATCAACACTATTATTAATTTCCAACAACTTACTGATTTTTGGCATTAATAAGCTAGAGCTAATATTTCTCACTGGATGACCTGTTTTCCAGTGTCGGAAATTTATTAAAATCTGTTTTTTCCTATCCTGAAAGTTTGGTAGTTCTATCAATTCTTGCAAGATGCGATTGCTTAGTCCAAAATTCCAGGGATAGAAGTTTTTTGGATATTTTAAGTGCCGATTGTAATGAGTTCTGAAAATAAAATCAAACTGTTTATACTCAGGGTATTGATTATAGTCTTGATCATTATCATTACCATCCAAGTAAACAGTTAAATATTTGCGCTGCTTGTGAAATAAATTTTTAGGCAGAGCATGATTACTATTGAACCAGTTATGACTAAATACTACTATTGAACAATCATTAGGAGTTATATCTGGAGAATGACGAAACAGATATTCCTGAGTATTTGGTGATTCTTGCCAATAATTAATATTGGAAAAAAATGATATGCCTAGTTCTCGCAAACCTTCTGCTAAACAAATAAACAAATGTTGAAACTGATCACCTCCCTCAACATCTGTTCTAGGTAAACAGAAAAAATAGATTCGGTCATTAAAATTAGCTAATTGATCACTAATCATACTATTGTCTATTTTGATGGTTGAAGATTATTTAGTAGTACACCAAGTTTGTTTTTATCTGACTTCATTTTGGACTTGATAATATTGCCAAAATTTACCACGCTGTTCTAATAAATCTTGATATGTTCCCTGCTCTACAACTTGCCCTTGTTCCAAAACAACAACCTTATCTGCTTTAGCAATTGTAGAAAGACGATGGGCAATGACAATTACTGTTTTGCCGACGGTAAATTTATCTAACAACTCTTGAATTACCTGTTCTGTAATTGCATCTAAAGCACTGGTTGGTTCATCTAAAATTAGAATTTCTGGATCTCTTACCAATGCCCGAGCAATAGCAATTCTTTGTTGTTGTCCTCCAGATAATTGCACACCATCAGCACCAATGATGGTATCCAAACCTTGAGGTAATTTGTCAATAAATTCTAGAGCATTTGCCAGGCGTGCAGCTTCTATAATTTCTGCCTCAGTTGCTGCTAATGTGCCATAGGAAATGTTGTTGCGAATGGAGGTATTGAAGATAAAAGTTTTTTGGCTAACTATCGCCATTCTCCGACGGAGAGAGCTAATATCAAACTTTTTCAAATTTACCCCATCTATGAGAATTTTTCCATCTCTTGGCTCATAAAATCTAGCAATTAAATCTGCAAGTGTAGTTTTACCACCCCCAGATGCACCAACTAAAGCAACCATTTTCCCTTTTTCAATTGTTAAGGTAATATCCTTGAGGACAAGATGATTAGGCTCATAACCAAAATTAACAGCGATAATATCTATAACTCGCTTTAAGCCTGCAAATTGAAGATGACCATTTTGAAAATAGGTTTTATCTTCGGTTTTGAGCAAATCTTTTATATTTTCTACAGCACCAGCTTGGGTACTTAAAAAAGCTATGACTCCATTTAAATCTTGAGTCATTGGCACAAGTCGAAACAATACAAAGAAGAAAGTTAATAAAGTCGAAACTTCCATTAATCCTGTTACCAGTGCCACACAAATCATCGTAATCAGAATTAAAGTAGATAAACTCTCAGCTAAAGGCCTAACAGATAAGGAAACCCAATAAACTCTCTTCCAAGCCTTTACTATATTGCCACTGGCTTGATAATATCTTTGCTGTTCAAATTCTTGAGTAGAATAGGCATGAACTGTACGGATACCTTCGATAAACTCTAATGCCCTAGCGGTAAAATTATCATTAGTTTTAGTAATAGCAAAACTACGTTCTCTAATCTTTTTGTTTAAGGTTGATAATCCTACCGCTAAAAGACTAAATAATAAAATCGAAACTATTGAGAGTTGCCAGGATAAAACAAATAAAGAAACCGAATAAACTATCAGAGTTAAACCTCTGGTGGTTAAAAAAGATATACCCCCAACAATTTGTCTAATTCTCTCCATTTCATTGGTGAGAGTATTAATTAATTCTCCAGAACTTTTTTTGCCAAAATAACTCAGATTTTGAGCCGCTAACTGTTCAAAGATACTTTTACGGAGATGATGTACTAAATTGACCTCACTATTTTGTACGCAAAAAGAACTTACATAGTTAAATACTGCTCGCATACAAGTAGTGATAACAATCAGAGCCGATACTCTATATAAGCGCTCTAGCGTTGATTTATTAACACCTAAAATCAAAATATCAAACCAGTCAATTCCTGTTTTCACTGGTTCAGCATTAGGAGTAGTTAAGCTTTGTAGGAAGACTAATAAAAAACCTAAACCAAAACCTTCAAAACTAGCGGCTAAAACAGAAAAAACTATAGCTAAAACAGCTATTAACCGAAAGTGTTTAAATTCTCGGATAATTAAATGATTATTTTTCCAAAAGTTGGTAGTTTTGAAAATCTTTAATATTAATCGAGAAAATTTGAGATACATAAGCGGCAGTTAGGTTAATTAAAAAACTCAATCTAGTAGTCCTGATAAAAAGATGAAGGTTCAGAATATGGAAACTTAAATTAAAGTCATAATTTGGTAATTCCCATTTAATTTTATATTCTGAATTCTTCAATTACAGGTAATTTGATTTACTTACATTGGAGAACGACGAATAAAACGTCCAACAGCAGATCCAAACATAATTTCTAATTTTTGCCCAATTAACTTTGCTTTTGAATAAAGTTGAATTGGTGCTTGGCTATGTTGCCAATATAATTTATCAGTAATAGTAGGAGGATTACCTTCTAAAGCACTGAGCATCAATTTTTTACGCCAGGGTTTAACATGAGGTACAGTGGCATGAGACATGATAGTTCCACCAGGAATAAAATCCATGCCATCAGGCCCAACGGTTGTTAAAGGGCATTTTGTTAGCATTAATGCTAAATTTAAATATGTCTGATCTCCATAAAGATATGGGGAATTGTGAAAGGAATTATCAGCATACAAATCTTCTAAATTTGTATATCCTGCTATTTCCCCTATTTCTTCTAATTTCTGCCAAAGTGTCAGGATAGATTTACAGCTTTTATGGACACCAATAAACCCACTGTTATAGTGATAATTTAATTCACGCTCACACACAAAACCATTATTTTCAGCGAATTCTTTCCATGCTAAACGTTTAGGATGATTTGCCGGAACTAAATACCAAGAATCACCACAAAGTGCAATGCCTCGACTTACCCAATTTTCATAAAAATCCCACCGACACTTATTGACAATATCAGGATCGAAATAAAATAAAGCATCAACATCCGGGCAGTATTTTTCCCATAATAGAGACATAAAATCAGGTTTATAAAAACCTAAATGTTTCCAAGTTTTGATCTGTACAAATCTAATTACACAATCTTCGGCTATGGAGAATTCTTGATACTCATTTTTTACTTGAATATCTCTAGCCCAAGGTGGTAAATTACCACGATATCCTGCCCAAAATACCCCTCTAAAACCTTTCTGATATAGGGAGTTTACTAATGCTCCCACTCCGTAGTGGTAGTCTTTTTCAAAAACAGTACAAATTGCTGTACGCATGACATTAATGATTTTAAAATTAGGTACATAATTCCCAGTTAAAATTATCAAAACAGGAAATAATTAAAGCCTTAATCAAAAAAATATACTAGGATAAATATATTTTCATCCTAGTATGTGTTGATTTTTAGCTATGATAATTTAGCTTTGATATGCCAGGATTTTATCACTTGATTTATGCCATTCACTGGAATGCTTTCTGTTGTCGAACTAAATTTAATTACATCTTCTAAACAGAGGTTATTAGATCCAATTAATTTCATTTCCCCACGCAAGATATTAAATAGTCTAGGTAGGTGATTTAGATGATATTTAGACATCCATAATCCTAATAATGTGGATTGATTATGTTTTCCAGTTGTACAAAAATTAATCATAGGAAAAATTTTCCCTCTCTCCCCGATTTGCCATTGATAAGAAAACAAAGATATTGAACCGTTTGATAATATCATTAGCGTCAATATCAACATTAAAGGACTTACCAAGATTAGTAAAATTAATGCCAATATGGGATGAATTACTGGTTGGATAAATTTGAAAAATTTGTTACTTGATTTTGGGCGATTATTTCTAGCAGATGGACTAATATATATGGGTTTATTTGCCTTTTGACAGGCATCAAGCCAAAACTTTAGTGCAGCATCACCTAGTTTTGGATCTATGGTTACTAAATTAATGGGAGAATGTTGTAAACACTCAATTAATAATTGTTTATTTTCTAAAGGTAAATATGGTATTTGTGCATTTTTAGAAGACTTTACTAAAAGTTGACCTCTGCGCCAGTAGAGTGTAAAGTTTTGAGGATGAAAATTTTGGGGCTGCTGGGAAATAGTGTTGTGTTCTTGTAAGTTAGGTACAATTGAAATTGTCATAAGTCTGAAAATTTAGACGATAGCTAATGACTGATCTGAAAATAAAAATTCAGGTTGATTTGTGCATTTCTGTAAGTATGAAGATATACAGAAATCAGTGGGAATAATTAAGCAAGCAGCAATTCAAAAGGATGCAGAGTTATGGTGATTGGTGTTGTCTCTGCTCAGATGTAAAGGTCAATTTATCCTGTAACGTATTGATACATTAATTGAATTACAGCTACTAATTTTTATGTAGCTATCAAGAAATGCTCTAATATTATTTATGTCCTTAATTTCTAGAATATAAGAATTACAGATTTTAAATGATGACTAATGAAATTCTTTAATAGTTCTTTAAGTAAATACCTGCTCTTTAAGTATTGTGTTAAGTTTTTATATTTCAGCTTATATTATTAACAAATACATTTAAAATATAACCTAATTTTGGTAATAAAATAAACATACAAATTTAATTATTGTGAGAGAATACTATTTTATAGTATTTTATGAATTTATTTAGTAAAAATTAAAAGAGTAAAATGATTGACGTTTTCACTTTACCCTTTTTTAGTTTGTTATTTTTACAGTTAAATACTGGTGTTACCATCTAAATTACACCAGATTTTAGGTAAATTAAGTTACAAATATGAAGCGTAAAAATTTTGTGGTGCGGGCATCTTGCCCGCCTCTAATTTACCTCACTCAAACTAAATTCACTGGATGTTTTCAAAAATTGGCAATTGATTCATTTTTCCACAATTTGTTGTAGTACCAATTGCTGTTGTTTCACATACGGTACATAAGCACTGTCAGAATTAGAGACTCCATTGGCTACGACCCCAATTAAATTTAACTTACTCAACATAGCTGTAGCTTGGGCTAAATTGTTGCGTGTGACTTTGCCAATGCTGGCTACCATCACCACACTACGACAGGATGAAGCTGTGAGAATTGCATCTACCATACCCAGAACTGAAGGAGCATCTATGAGAACTAAATCATAGTTTTCTTCAAATGCGTTGATCAATTCAATCATCCGGGGAGAACTTAAAAGATGAGCCGGATCTACAGGTATTGGTCCAGCGGTTAAAATGTCAATGTAAGCTGAACCTGAATATTGAATTCCTATTTGATTAGGAATAGTAACATCACTAGCTAATAGGGTTGATAAACCTTGTTCATTGGGTAGATTTAGCTGTTTATGTAAGTTAGGATCGCGCAAATTGGCATCAATTAATAATACCTTTTTGTGTAATCGAGCCGCACTCATAGCTAAACCTAAAGTCAAGGCTGATTTACCTTCATCTGGTAATGCTGATGTCACCATTAAAGATTTTAAATCAGCTACTCCATTCAGAAGTTCGATATTTTTATAAATCAAATCCAAGGATTCCCAACGGGGTGGAGATTGCAAAACTTGAATTGTCCAAGGTGCAAGCACTTCTGGTTTACCAAAAGGTAATTTAATGATTGATTCTTTCGGTTTAGCAGGTGGTAATTTTGGTGTTGTTCCTAACAAAGGTAAGGCAAATTGTTTTTCTAATTCAGCGGTAGTGTGGACTGAATCATCAGATGCTTCTCGAATGAAGGCAGCAATACCACCTAACATTAATCCTACTACTCCACCCAATAAAAGATTTTGCTTCATATTGGGGCCTAATTTGATTCCCTGTTGTGGTTCTTCTACTACTTCCCAATTAAATCCACCTTTGGAAAGTTCTTGACGTAGTTTCTGCTCTGCTCTTAACAATTGTTCCACTCTTTCCCGACTAAATTCTAATTGGGGCAGAATACGATTGTAATAAGCTAAAAGGGAAGGAAAACGTTTGAGTTGAGTTCTTAGTTCTCTTTCTTTTTCTGCTAAGGTCTGGTCACGAGCGCTTAAAGAAACTATATTAGTTTGGGTTTCTACTAACTCACCAGTGAGGTTAAGATCAATTTCCCCAAGCTGTCCTTGTTCAAGCAGATTATCCCCAAAACTAAATACGTTACTAGATTTTTTCCCTAATGTTCTACTAACTTCTTTTTGCAACAGTTGTTTTTGACTTTGTAACTGTTCATTTAGCTGTTGTACGCTGGGAGTGTCATCAGTAAAACGTAACCTTTCTTGTGCCAAAGCCAGCTCTGTTTTTTGAATTTCATTCAGTAAGCCTTGATAGCGCGTAGACTGGCTGAGACGAGAAGAAACTAAGGCATTTTGAGGAGAACGATTCAGTTGTGCTTGCAGAGATTTTTGCTTGGCTAAAGCTTCTTCATATTCAGAACGAGTGGTTTGTCTTTCTTTCTGAATATTATTTAAAGATTCTTCAATTGCTTTTGCCTGTAACTCTGGATCAATTAAATTTTGTTGTCTACGGAATCTTTGCAAATTCGCTTCTGATGCGTTGACTTCATCACTAGCTTTTCTTAGCTGTTCTCTAATGACTTGTAAACCTTTTTTTAAGCGTGTATCTTGTTGTTGTTTGTTGTATTCAAGATAAACTTTCTGAATGGCAGCCAGAACTTTTTGAGTCTTTTCTGGATCGCTATCACTATAATCAACTTGAAAAATTTTCGTAACTACTTCTTCTTTATTCTTAATTTGAGTCAAGACTAAAGATTTTTTCATTTCCCTCACAGTAATGTCGGGATATTCAGATTTGAGTTGATCAACGGCTTTTTGCAGTAGTCCAGAACTCCGCATTAAATTTAGCTGTGTTGCTGTATCGATCACAACGTTAGAATCAGTAAACTGAGTATCTAGGGTATCTTTTTCTTGTTTCCCTTCATAGTTAGGTTCTACTAACAATTGCATCGTACTTTGAAAGGTGGGTTTAGTGTTTAAAGTAATGATGCCAGCCAATGCAGTAGAACTGAGTAATACTAATAAAACCCAGGGAAATCTACGGACAAATACTGCAAACATTTGTCCATATCCTGGCTCTTCAGCTACTGGATGTATATGGGGGTTTAGACTTGTTTGAACCACGTTTATTATCCTTATCTGGAAAACGCTATGCGTAGTTTGTTGGTAAAGCTATTCAGCTATAGGATCAGAATTCAAGAATTAATAGAATCATCTGGATCAGGAATGAACAAAATGAGATTTTATCAAAAAATCTAATGTCATACTTAAAGTTTGATCTCGTTTGCATTCTGGATTCTGGATTCTGGATTCTGAATCCTGACCTTTTATTCCTACTCCACTACATGAATTTTTCAGTTAAATGAAGGAGTGATTTATATCAGATGCTGGCACAATAATTTTTTCCACTTTGTTAAAAAATGCTTGTTCTGAAAAATTATTGACAGCATGATTACGAATATTTTCGTAATTCCAAGATATTCCCGTCGCTTCTAGTAATGCAGCTTGTAAAGAATCGGGAGTTTGCCTTTTAAAAAATACTCCTGTTTGACCAGGTATTTGAGTATCTAATACTCCACCGGCTCCATAGGCAATTACTGGAGTTCCACTAGCATTTGCTTCTACTGGAACTAATCCATAGTCTTCTAAGGCAGCAACAATAATTGACTTAGCTCTAGAAAATAAGTCTTTACGTTGACTATCGCTCACGTGACCTAAGAATTCTATATTTGGCAATGCCTTAGATTTTAACCGTTCTAGTTCTGGCCCGTCACCTGATATTAATAAATGCCACCCTAACCAGTTAAAAGCCTCGACGATGATATCAAGACGTTTATAACTTATCATCCGAGCAGATGCCAAGTAGTATTCTTGTTTTATATCTGAAAAGATAAAGTTACTGGTATCAATTGGATAGTTAATTACTATTGCTTGTTTACCATAAATTTTCTGAATACGACGGGCAACTATACTGGAATTAGCAATGTAAATATCTGGTTCTTGAGAATATTTGAGGTCTACATTTCTCATCATTTGAAATATTTTTTCAATTAATGGAGCAAAGTAGCGATAATCTCCATATTCTCGTAAATATGTTTGCGTATCCCACAAAAATCGAGTAACATTATGGCAGAAACAAATATGACGTGCCTGGGAATTTTTTCTGACTGCTTTGGCAAAACTGGTACTACTACTAATAATTAAATCGTAGTCTTGTAAATTTAAGGCGCGAAATGCAGGAAAGTATAAGGGAGCTATCAAACGAAAATATTTAGCTGCACCGGGAATATTTTGTAAAAAAGTTGTGTTGACTATGCGATCGCCTAAATCAATGGTTTTTTGTGGATCATATAAAGATGTGAAAATATCGGCTTCAGGGTAGCGTTTACAAAGCAATTCAAAGACTCGCTCTGCCCCACCACGCTGGGTTAAATAATCATGGACGAGAGCAATTTTCATGGCTAATACTTTATATGATAATGTTGACCACGCTATAAATCGTTGCTTGAGGGTTTACAGATACTAATAATTTCTCTGGTTATAGCAGTATTATTTCTGTACTAAACCCTTCTTTAGATAGTTATATTTTGTCGTTGATTTTGACAAGGGTGTAATTGTAATGATGATGCAATTACTATCCGGTTTCAAAATTATAGATTCAATGACATTTTCTAATTGTGAATTAGAGGTGCAAATAGAATAACAACTAAATTCTGATTTATTTGCTCGTATTGAACAAAAATATACTCTGGCTGACCAATTGATTCTCAAGAATTTCTAGCCCCCTAAAATAGGAGGCTAATTTTATGACATGAATTGTGATTTTTTACTTTATTTCGCCATTACTAAAGTCTTAGATGATGCAAAATAAATTGTTTGCTCATGGCGGAGTTTGTCACAAAGTCTACCTGTGGGTAATTCCACATCATCGTAGGTAAGAACTTGATCTTTAGGAATATCTCTTTTTAAACGACATCCTTCGGCTATTCCCATTGGCAGTAAATTTTCTTGCTGAACAATGTCTGAATTTTCACATTGTCCATAGGTCATGTAATAACCAATGCCGTCTAATGTTTCTCCAGCTTTAAGATCAATTTTGGCAGTAGCGACAACATCAACTACTGGACCATCTAAAGGAGATAATACAGCATCATGAAATAATACTGCACGGGCTACAGAAAGGGGAACTTCAAAATGGCAAAGGTGATAGGGAGTATAGAAACTATAAAGTGGTCCTTCTCCCAATTTATAAAGGTTTAAATAATGCCTTTGTTTGGGATCTTCATGGGTAGCAAAAACAAACACTCCTGGCCCTGGTTTTGTACCCACTACATAATCAACAATTCCACCTAATTCTTTGAGTTGATCTACATCATACATTTTGGTCATTTCATCTACATGACCTGTGTATTCGTAGCCTAACATTCCTCTTTTTGCCACCTTCATTCCTGTACCATTGGCAACAATTGCTTGTTCAAAAGAAATTTTTGTGCCATCTGCAAAACTTGTCACCATAGCGGGATTTTGACCCCACTTTTGGGCAAAACCAGCTTGAGTTGTGGGGTTACGATAGGGGTCTTGTAAACCTTTAATATTTCCACACAATAAGGGGGTTAAACCAATGCTTTTCACAAAGCGATAAAGGTTCATTTCTACCCCTGGTTGATCACCATCACAAGCAGTTAAAATCACTCCGGCACGGTTAGCATGAACTTTGAGAATGGGTCCAATTGTGCCATCTAATTCTGCATTCATGAGAATAATATGCTTTTCATGGGCGATCGCTCTCATCACTAAATGAGCAGCATATTCAATTGTGCCTGTAACTTCAATGATTGCATCAATACCATCTGCTTCACATAGCAACATGGCATCTTCTGTAATTGCATATTGATTTTGAATCAAAGCATTTTCTAAATCCAATACACTAGAAACTACTTTAACATCCTCAATTCCTGCTTCTAAATACGCTCTTTTTGCACCATCAAGATGACGGTTAGAAATAGCTACTAATTCCATCCCAGGGACAGAATTAATAATCTGATTGGCAATACCTCGACCCATAAAACCAGCACCAATCATGGCTACTTTTACAGGTTGACCTAATGCAGCACGGGCTTGTAATGCTTGATCAATAATAATCATTATTTATACTCCTACTAAACTAGATTCTAGTAATTCCCAATTCCGATCTTTTTCAGACATTTCAGTTACAGTTAAAGGCCAAGAAATATCTAATAGGGGATCGTTATAACGTAAACCACGTTCATATCCAGGGGTGTAAAATTCCCCTACTTGATAAACAACTTCTGCTCCATCTGTTAAGGCTTGATAGCCGTGAGCAAACATTTCTGGTACATATAAAGCACGGCGATTTTCCGCAGTTAATTCCACGCCAATATGGGATAAATAAGTTGGAGAATCAGGACGCATATCCACAATTACGTCATAAATTGCCCCTTGAGTGCAACGAATTAATTTTGTTTCTGCGGCTGGTAAAACTTGATAGTGCATTCCCCGCAATGTCCCTTTTTGATGATTAAAAGATAAGTTACACTGGGCAACTGTTGGTTTTAAACCATGATCTGCAAATTCTTGAGCGCAGAAAGTCCGCGCAAAAAAACCGCGATGATCTGGTTTTTCTTCTAAGTCAATTATGAAAGCTCCAGGAAGATTTGTTTCGGTAAAAATCATATTTTTTTAGAAAATAGGGAACGGAGAATAGGAAATGGTAAATATTTTTAATAATTATCCATGACCCATTAATAATAAAGACTCAAATATATTTTACTCACCTAATCCCATAAATTCAGGGATAAATTATAGATTCGGTTTAATGAAGTTATCATGATCATATTGAGTACAAAATTCTATATATTTTCATGAATTAGCTATGTAAATAAAAATATATTTCCAAGCTGATCACATAAAAAATTCACTAATTTATTATTCCTTACTTCTACGGGCAATTTGTGAGGATAATTGACTAGACTCGGCAATTTTAAATTCAGGATTAGAAATAACTTCAAAAGTAGAAGTAGTCACTAAAGCCAAGAAGGAAACTACTACCTGAATAGCAGAAAATGGCCATCTTCTAAAAGCACCCAATAAAACTCTCAGGTTTACTTCTCGAAAATTATTTAGGATCATATTTCCAGAAAACCGCTTCGAATATCCATTTTCTTGCAGCTTGAGAATTACTTCTGGAATGTGCTTATATTGCATTAATAGAGCAGATTTTGGCTCTTTCTGCCAATAACTAACACCAACAATACATTCTAAATAAATATCTTTACTGACAATTACTTTGCCATTTGCAGCACAATAACCAGCTAAATATGCCAAAGATATCCAATTATTGGCAGCATCTTTCCAAATTTTTAAAGCCTGTTTTACTAAGTCAGTTCTATAGATTGAAGCTGTTAAAAAAATAACTGCCCCAACACTTTTAGAAAAGCAGTATTCAAAGATTGCTTTTCCATCACCTTCTCCATTTTCATTATCCGCGTCAAACCAGCGATTACCACTTATTTTTGGTGGATGGACTGGTGAACCAGTAATTTGATTTTTACCAGAAAAATTGAGAAATAATAATGATAAATCTTGATGTCGTTTAATCTTATCTATGACATAATTAACAGCTTTATCTTGAATTGGATCATCATCTCCAATTGCCCATACATATTTTGTTGTTGCTGAACTCAGGCAGTAAATAATATTTCTCATTACACCTAAATTTTCACTGTTTCTATTAACTTTAAAAGTTACATTATTAAAAATATATTGCCATTTTTTAATTACTTCTGGAGTGTGGTCACTAGAACAATTATCGGAAACTAGGATTTCACAATCATTTTCATAACCTTTAATAGCCTTAAATAACCACTCTAATTGTTGATCTAGCAAATCTGCACGATTATAGGTAGGAATAGCAATAGTCAGTATTTTATTCATATCTTAAAATCAAGAAACCCAATGATTTTGAAAATTTTATGTGAGAGCATAAATTATTTATACCTGATTAAAAGTAGCAGCATAGATTATTAATTATAAATTATTAACTGCTACTTTTATTAAGTGAATTAGAGGCTGAATTTATTATTTATTCCAAAAGAAATCTTTGTCAATTTGTTGGGTACGGATCAAATACTCTAATTGTTTTAATCTTGTAAATCCTCTAAACAAAAATGTATCTTCTGTCATCTCAATTTGCCGGAATAAATCATATAATTGTTGTGCGCCTTTCTGAGCATTCCAATCACATTTAAAACCGGGGAGAGTAGTGTTAATCTTTTCAAAAGAGACTCGATAACTACGATTATCTGAACCATTATCACCAAAGGTTAATTTACAACCGGGGAAAGTCTCAGCAATAATTTCTGCAATCTCTTTGACTCGATAATTATTTTTTGTATCTCCCACATTAAAAATTTGATTGTGGATAATATCTCTGGGTGCTTCTAATGCACAAACGATGGCTTTGCAAATATCCAAAGCATGAACCAATGGCCGCCAGGGTGTACCATCGCTGGTCATTTTAATTTCTTTGGTTGTCCAAGCTAACCCAGCTAAATTATTTAAAACAATATCAAATCGCATTCTGGGAGAAGCACCAAAAGCAGTAGCATTTCTCATGAATGTGGGTGAGAAATCATCATCAGCTAATAGTTTGATATCTTTTTCTACTAATGTTTTACATTCAGCATAAGCTGTTTGGGGGTTAACAGGTGATTCTTCTGTGACATCATCTTCACTAGCAACACCATAAACACTACAGGAAGACATATAAACAAAGCGACGTACTCCCATAGATTTCGCTAAGTTCGCTAATCTTACAGAACCTAAATGATTAATTTGATAGGTAATATTGGGGGATAATTGTCCGGTGGGATCATTAGAAAGTTCAGCCATATGAACTATTGCTTCCATACCTTCTAAATCTTCCGGTGTGATATTACGAATATCTTTGTTGAGGGTTTTGGCGGTGATTTCTGTGCCATTATATAACCAACCAACTTTATAAAAACCTGTATCTACACCAAGAACTTCGTGACCTTTAGCTGTTAATAATTGAGGTAGTAAAGAACCTAAATATCCTTCTGTTCCTGTAATTAATATTTTCATGATTTTTAAATGTTTGTAGTGATGAATTTACTGGATTTTTCAGATTTAGTCCATGAATAATTAACCGCAGATTAATGCGGATTAATTTGCATCGAGTTTGTGGGATTCTGATTCTAAATTTGGTTTAGGCGACTAAGCTTTTTAAATGTGCTTGTTGAGGAATTTGCTTAACTATGGCTTTACCAATTTCTAAGGAAGAAGTAGCAGCAGGTGATGGTGCATTGCATACATGAATGGAATTTTCACCGGGAATGATTAAGAAATCATCTACCAACGAACCATTATTCCTTAATGCTTGAGCGCGGACTCCTGCATGGGTGGGGACTAAATCTTCTGCTTGCACTTCGGGAATTAGTGTTTGTAAACTGCTCACAAAGGCGGCTTTACTAAAGGAACGAATGATTTCTTGAATTCCTTCATCAGCGTGTTTTGCTGCTAGTTTCCAAAAACCTGGATAGGTAATTACTTCTGCAAAGTCTCTGAGGTTAAAGTCGGTTTTTTTGTAGCCTTCTCTTTTCAAACTCAAGACTGCATTGGGACCTGCATGAACGCTACTATCAATCATGCGGGTAAAATGAACGCCTAAAAATGGAAAATCAGGGTTAGGAACAGGATAAATGAGAGTTTTAACTAAATAGCGTTTTTCTGGGGTTAATTCGTAATATTCTCCCCGGAAGGGAACGATTTTAGCTTCAGGTTTAGCCTTACCTAATTTTGCAATGCGATCGCTATGTAATCCGGCACAATTAATCACAAATCTTGTTTCAAAACTGCCCTGATTTGTTTCTAATACCTGGTTTTTACCACTGGATGAGATTTGCAAAACTTTGGTATTTAGACGCAAATCTCCACCTTGTTTTGTAATTATTTCCGCATATTTTAAACAGACTTGTTTATAATTAACAATCCCTGTAGAAAATACTCGAATACCTGCTAAACAACTCACATGAGGTTCAATTTCTTTAACTTCTTCAGGACTAATTTTTTGTACTGGTATTTGATTTTCTAAACCTCTTTGATAAAGTTTTTCTAACCGAGGTATTTCTTCCGGTTTTGTGGCCACAATTACTTTACCACAAATGTCATGTTCGATATTATGTTTTTGGCAGAACTCAACCATTGATTGACTACCATCGCGGCAAAACTTAGCTTTAAAACTATTTGGTTTATAATAAATTCCTGAATGAATTACACCACTATTATTACCTGTTTGATGAAATGCCCATTTACCTTCTTTCTCTAATACTAAAATCTTGGCATCGGGATAGCGCAATCCTAAATTCATTGCGGTAGAGAGTCCAACTATTCCCCCACCAATAATCGCAAAATCATACATTAGTAATTTTTCTCCAAATATTAAATCTCAACTTGCTATACTAAGCATTCAGCTTAGGCTCAAAAATTACTATTTGATAAATTCCTAGATTATCAAATATTCTGACTCCTGAATTCTTAAATTACTATTCCCATACTTTCCAAGGTGCTTGGTTTTTACGCCATAAATCTTCTAAGTAGTTTTTATCTCTTAAAGTATCCATTGGCTGCCAAAATCCATTATGCTTAAAAGCTGAGAGTTGTTGCATATCTGCTAACTTTTCTAATGGTTCTTTCTCCCAAACTGTAGTGTCATCAGCAATAAAGTTAATAACTTCTGGTTCAAGTACAAAATAACCACCATTTATCCAAGCTCCATCACCCTCTGGTTTTTCTCTAAAATTGGTAATTTTAGTTTGTTCTTGTCCTAAAGAAATTGCTCCAAATCTTCCTGCGGGTTGTACTGCACTCAGTGTTGCTAAACCTTTCTGTTCTTTATGAAATTTGATTAGTTCTGTGATGTTAATATTACTAACTCCATCACCATAGGTAAAACAAAATGTCTCATTACCAATGTGTTCTCTAACTTTTTTTAAACGTCCACCCGTCATAGTATTGTCACCTGTATTAATTAAGGTAACACGCCAGGGTTCGGCATATCCAGAATGGATACTCATCTGGTTAAATCTCATATCAAAAGTTACATCTGACATATGTAAGAAGTAGTTAGCAAAATATTCTTTAATGATGTAACCTTTGTATCCACAACAAATGATAAAATCATTAATACCATGAGTCGAATATATTTTCATAATATGCCAGAGAATCGGTTTACCTCCGATCTCTACCATAGGTTTAGGTCTGATACTGGTTTCTTCACTTAAACGTGTACCAAGACCACCAGCTAAAATAACCGCTTTCATGCAATTTACCTCAAATATTGGCTGATATTTTTCTATTTATCTTTTTAGGATGAAGAGGATGCACAATTAATAAATATCCAGGTTCGGAAATTATAATGCTTGTCATAGCAAGATTTTTCACAACTCAGATTGTGTTTAAATCATGAATACCTTACCTATCAGTTTGTTCATTCTAGATTCAGTAATCAATGAGTTAGCATATTCTGAATCCTGACTATAGAGAAAAATTTTGACCTGCTTTTCTCTAAAAACTATCTAAAAATAATTTAGCTGCAATCTGATGATAAATTATAAAGAATTAGTAAGAATATAATATTTTATTTTTAAACTGTTGCTAAATATGTGACAAAAATATTCATAAATAACTGCAACAATAAAAAAATATATATAGGGTTTGCTGATAAAGTCTTGTCGTGGAGACAGGTGACAGGTGACAGGTGACAGGTGACAGTTTCAAGAGTTGGATGGGAACTATTTTTCCTTGAAGCAGGAATTAAATGCAAGGTTTTTCAGTTCTCACCTCATCAAAGCTTGCATTTTTTGAAAGTCAAAATCGCTAAAATCGTTTACCTGTAATGTTTTGAGATTTATTCAGCAAGCCCTATATAGTTTTATATACCTCTTGGAAAGAAATTTTTACTTAAATAAAACTAGAAATGATATTTAAGATACCAGGCATAAATAATATTCTGTCTGGCAAATTAGTGATAATTATGTGTAAAAAAACATTGTGAAAAAGCTTTTTTACTACCAGAAAGACCCTTATAGCTGCGACTTTAAGGGTGGACAAATGAACATGATATTATTCAAGGTTAGGTTAGGAATGATAATTTATTCATTGACAGATTCATCACAAATTCTTACCTCTTAATTTTTAGTCTTCCTCTTTAGGGATTAAGTCTTCTAAATATTATTGAACTTTGGAATAAAGCATCACATTTCTTGGACACAATCACACAAATATTGCTGATTGCTTGTTGGTAATTATCCATATCTTCTTGTTCCAAGTAAATTTGAGCGGATTTTTCTAAATCTTTAATGGCTTGTGCCTGATTTTCTTTAACTTTACTTTCCCCATATTGGGCGAGTTCATAATGAACCATACCCCGTTTCAGATAAACTTTAGCCATACGAGGATCTATATTTAATGCTCGGTTAAAGTCAGCAATAGCTTGTTGATATTCTTGGGCATAATTACTGCTATACTGGGCAAATTGATAACGGGCAAGACCACGCTGAAAGTAAGCTTCTGCTTTGGAGGCATTTAAGTTAATTGCCTGAGTAAAATCAGCAATTGACTGTTGATATTGCTGCTGGTAATTACTGCTGTATTTAGCTATTTGAAAACGAACAATACCTCGTCTAATATAGGCTTCTGTATCACGATAATTGAGACTAATGGCAGTATCAAAGTTTTGAATTGCTTGTTCATATTTTTTATCAGGATCGCTACTATAATCAGCTAACATATAGTATGTGTTGCCGCGATTGACAAAGGCTTTTACTTCTTGAGGATTAATTTTTAAGGCTTGGTTATAGTCTACTAATGCTCCTTCATAATCATTGAGATTGTAACGAGCATTGCCGCGATTGATATATAATTTGGAAAAATTAGGATTTTTTTTGATCCCTTTGCTAAAGTTCTCAATTGCTTGCTCATATTCTCTATTTTGGTAATTAGTATTACCCCGTTCATAATAATCTACAAAAGTGAGATTTTCATCTTCAGTGATTTGTTTAGACTTTTGAGAAATTAGGCTTTGCTGAGTGTAAGGGTTTTGGGAAACAAAAGGGCGGGTAAATTTGATCATTAAATCTAAATAACCTAGCAAACCCAAACCAAAAATACCAAACAAAATGCTGTAGAGCCTGGTCTTGTTTGGAGTTTTAGCTGCTTGATAATTAAACCCATTTTGGACAAATACTGGTTGCCAATGATGTAGGGGTGATGGTGAAAAAACTCGTTGACGTATTTGAGGCGTTTGTTGACGACGAGTTTTTGACTTTTTCAGTGGTTGCAGATGTTCCCTAGAAGCGATCGCTTCTAACGATGGAAAAGGATCACGTCCACCTAACTGGGCAGCACGTTCGCACCAAGGACACTTTTGCAAATGGTTATAGTAAAGATGTTGGCTGTTAGCATTACAAGTAATTAAACTTTCTTCTGCTTCTGTCAGCGCTGATAACCAGGTTTGAGCCGTAGGGCGTAAATAGGGATTGTTATGGCCATCTTCAAAACAAAGTACAAACAGTTCCTGTAAGCTAGGATGTAGCATTTCCCAAGCAGGAGCAATGGGAGTAGGCAAATAAGGAACTCTTTGCTTCTGACTATAGGTAAAATGACCAGCCACAATTCTGGCTTCGTAGGTTGGGGGATCAAATAAACCTTGAAAAATCCCAGAAAATGGGTGTGTACCTTCCATTAACAATTGGAAAATCAGTACAGCTAACCCAAATAAATCATGGGAACTATCCCGATCATAGTCAGCAAAAGTTTTATTTTGCAGTTCTGGAGGTGTATATTCAGGTTTACCCACTGAACAACGATAAAAAATATTTTCTTGGGGATCACGGACTTGGAAAGAGTCGGTATCCACCAAGGTCACTAATGCGGTATTACTAACTAAAATATTTGACTCATTCACATCACCAATACAATATTGACTGGTGTGCAAAGCGGCAAAAGCTGCTGCTAAATTACGAGCAGTCCGCAATAAATATTGGTAATTAAATAAAGGGCTATTTTGACGACGGTTGCCTGGATTATAAAAATCCATAATTGGCTGCATTTGTCGGATGCGAGGCATTAAAAAACCAACAATCGTATCACTACCATCTGTTGCTTTTAATAATTCCTGTGGCCAAGCAATAGAAATATGCCCTAAGCTGGCTGTAGGGTTTTCTGGAGGGTTGGCAATCATGGCCTGAAGTTTCTGACCATGGGTGAATATGGGCTTGTGATAGATTTTTGCGACTAAATTTTCATCAGATGGCACTGCATAAACACAAGCTTCACCACCACGTCCTAAACTGACTGTGAGATCGAGAAGTTGCTGATCGGGAAGAGAACGAAGTACCTGCATAGTTTAATTATAGTTAACAGTAGTTATAGATCAAGACTGGGAGATTTAGGTACAGACAACTAGATAGTTGGTCTATACGGAATGGGAAATTGCCAAAACACTGAACCTAAACCTTGCGGTCTGCACCCTACAGATGTTTTCATATCTTGAACTCACACCAGTAATTGCTCAATTTTTTTCCTTTGTACCTGATGTTTGGATATTTATGAATTTACCATTAACTAATGTGTAGTTCGTGACTTGTGAAAATTACTGTACATTCTACCCAATCCACATTTTTATGAGTTGTTGAATGCGGCTATAACCAACGTTAAATCATCATCTGTGCGTTGGGTAATACGTTCAGAGTTTAGGAATTTCACTAATTGTTCTTTGGCCACAATTTTATCTTCTGCATGAGCTACAAAATCAAACAGGGGAAAAAAGAATGGTTTATGAGGTTCACCAACCAACATATTTAAAGCCAGCATTTGTAGTCCATCTGTCAGAACCCCAAGATTAACTATGTTATGACGCAAAATTTTAGTTTGAGTTGTAGCTAAGGCATCCGGTGACGTTAAAAACGTGGTTTCGTTGATGTACTCACCGCTTTTAGGTATAGTTAATGCTTGTAGGTTACCTGTACTGTCTTTAACTACGGCTACACCATCGCCAATTTGGGCTACTGCTACTACTTTGGGACTGGCGATCATAATAATTAAGGTAGTTGCTAAATCACCTGTTTGATGTTTAGATACCTCTGCTTCTTCTTCTACCGCTTTTCTGGCCGCTAACATGGCATGAGCAAGTATATCGCCTAGCAATTCATCATCAGCCAGGGTACTATTGGTAATTTCCCAGCTAGATATATATTCTATCGCTGTTTCTACAGCAATCATTGCTCCCACTTTTCCCAAGCTGGCAGAACCAGCACCGTCAGCTGCTGCAACCACTAACACATTATTAGGTAATATTTGCCAATGGTGAGCATCCTGACATAACTGTTGATTTTTGATATGGCTAGTTCCACATACGGAAGCGGCTACTATTCGCCACTGAGGAATCTGTTTTGGTGTGTTCATAAATTTTTTCTCACAGCTATAGCGGGTAACAGGTAATAGAGAACAGGTGACAGGTGAGAGTTTGTGTTAAACGTCCCCATGATGACAAAGTTTAAGGTTGGTTGTTTTGGAGATTAAATTTTTGTCAATGAATATAGCTGGTGTGAAAATATAATATCCATAAACCACACTGCTACCTGCTGATATCCTAACCACCTTGCTGGTTGCTATAACTGCTAACCGCTAACTGATAACTTTTAAACAGAACCCCAACCAATAGGTGGTAGCGCTACTTGCTCGTCTACCTGGGAATGGGAGACTGCGGACATACTCGCTGATAACCACACAAACATTTCAATAAAGTTTAAACCTTTAAGTTTGAGTGGTGTACGTACAGCTATTTGATTTAAACGGTGCATATTCGCATTTTCTACTCCTACAGAAAAGAAAGCCACGCGTTTGTTTGCCTCATCTCCCTGTAAGCGTTGTACTGCCTGTTCAATAACATCATCTAGTTCACCTTGCGGCTCACCATCTGTAATCATAAATACCCAAGGACGATAGTAAGCAATACCGTTAGCACGATACTGAGATTTACGTTCTTGAATAAGTTCTAAAGATTTATGAATCCCTGCCCCCATTGTCGTTAGCCCTTGGGCTGTTAAGATAGGTGGGTTGAATTGGTCTGCGGTCACAAAATCCTGTACAACGTTAATATGACTATCAAAAGTCACAATCGCTACTTCTACCCTTCTGGCTGCCAATGAATTTTTTACCAGTTCATCCTTGAAAGTCAGTAGCCCTTGGTTTAGAGCCTCTATCCTCTCTCCTTGCATAGAGCCAGATGTATCTAGCAACAATACACAGGGGCAGCGGGGTTCAGGGTTTTCTGCAAATTCTACTACTTCATCTAGTTTGAGTGTATCCAGCATAACCTTTTGTGTTATGTTATAGTCCAACGTTTGAATTTCCTGTTCTCAAAGTATATAGTTTGCCAGACTAGTACGACTACAAGTATGGTATTTGGCTGTAGATGACTGAAACTTCATCTATCAAGCTATTCTCTTTAAATGCTCTATTTCAGGAAATTTGAATTACCATAAAGTTGATTTCAAGCAAATCACACAAAGAGGTAATATTTCTTTATTTTTAGTCAAAAACCATCCTTAATTTATCTATGAATAATTGACAATACAATATTCAATATATACATTTACAATCAATAAAAGTTTAAAGATTTTATGTGGAAAATTTTTAATCTTTGATTACTTAATAAATGCCACTTAAATCCAATTTTTTAAACAATAGATACAGTGTAACAATGGAAACAGATAATTTTTATTACATTAAAAACTCTCGGCAATTTTACATCCTACTATTATTTTCTAAATAAAACTGGATTATTAACTCTATCTAAAAATAGATATGTATTAACTTGTCCATAATCAATTGGTTCATGAATAAATATGAAAATAAATACATATTTAATCTAATTACCAAATTTATTCTTTTCCAATTCTAAGTCAATTTTTCAGAAAAACTGTAAAATTATGAATAATACTGGTACTTTTAACAAACTATCTCCTGAACGTTTATTAAGACAGTTAACGAATTCCTCTGATACTACTTGTTTACAAGTATTAAAAAGCTCGGTTTTATGGTCAATATATTTGGAACAAGGCAAAATTATCTATGCTACTCATTCGGTAGAACCCTTTGACAGACTGGAAAGACATATACGCCGTCTCAGTCAACAACTGCCTTTGATTACCAATGAAGTGCGTGTACAATTACGCATGAGGTTTGAACCAGATTGGCAAACTCGTTTCAATGAATCTCATGATGATCATGGTGTCCAACCACCAGAATATCAAGCTATTCATTGGCTACTGACTGAAAAATATCTGCTTTCCCACCAAGCAGCATTACTGATTCAAGAGTTAGTTAAAGAGGTAATCGAATCTTTTTTGTTAATTCGGGAAGGCACTTATGAGTTAACTGCTCCTGTTGATAGTTTACCACGAATTTGTAAGCTAGATGCCGAAAATATCATGGAACGCTGCCAAAAACGGTTACAAAATTGGCTGTCTTTTGCTCCCCAAATATCTTCTCCCTATCAGCGTCCACACTTATTAATTAATGGTAAATTCTATGACAAGCAATTACCAGAACTACAAAAAAATCTCACTACCTGGATGAAGGGTTTTAGTCTGCGTCATTTAGCAGTAATTATGAATGTGGATGAGGTGGAATTATCAAGAACTTTATACCCACATATCCTTCAGGGTTCGATTATTTTGCATCAACCAGATCCTCCATTTGATCAGTTACCTCCCATCTGTGATGATATGCCATTAATTTTTCAAGACAGTATTATTAAAACTAATGGAAAATCTCTGGAGCGAGGTTTAGTACCTAAGACTAGTCTGAAAGCAGATCCTCTGGTTCAAGCTCAGTCTCTAACTAAAGCAGATAATCCACAATTAACAATATCAAATAGCATACAATCTGAGGTGGAAACCGTCAATACTGCTACTATAACTGCCAAAAAGCCTTACAAAATCATTTCTGTAGATGATAGTCCTACTGTTCTTAAAGAAATTAGTCGTTGTTTACAGGATGAAAATGTTGCTGTAGTCACTATCAATGATCCAGTGAAAGCGGTCATGTCTATCATTAGGCATAAACCTGATTTGATTTTGTTGGATCTGAATATGGCAGGAATTGATGGTTATGAGTTATGTCGAATCATCCGCAATAATTCTATGTTTAAGGAAGTTCCTGTGATTTTTGTGACTGGTAGTAAGGGCATTGTTGATAAGGTAAAAGCAAGAATGGTAGGAGCTTCTGGTTATTTAACTAAACCTTTTACTCGTGCAGAATTGTTAAAAATGATTTTTATGCACCTAGCGTAAAGTTAATCTGGGACTGGGGAAAAACTTTTTTAAATTCCCGATTCCCGATTCCCGATTCCCTGTTCCCTGACAACTGACTATTAAAGTAATCTACCTGTGGCACAAGTTGTATTAGAAAACATTTATAAGAGTTTCCCTCCCCGGAAGGGGGAAAGTATGACTACACAAAAGTCATCATCAGAACAGGAAGGTGCAGATAGTATTAATGTCCTCAGACGGATTAATTTAACTATTGCTGATGGTGAATTTATGGTCTTGGTGGGTCCCTCTGGCTGCGGTAAAAGTACCTTACTGCGCTTAATTGCGGGGTTAGAGGAAATGACTGGGGGTAATATTTGGGTAGGCGATAGCGAAGCTGACCAAGGGTATCGCTTAATTAATGATTTACCACCCAAAGCTAGAGACATCGCTATGGTGTTTCAAAATTATGCTCTTTACCCACACATGACGGTTTATGACAATATCGCTTTTGGGTTACGTCGTCGTTTAGGCAATCAAGATAAAGGTTCTACACATCCAGTTCGTCGCTGGGGAGAAAATTTCCTGGTGGGAATTACTAAAAAATTACCTAAAGGACTGCGTTATTTGTCTCCACAAGAACGGATTATAGAACAACAAGTATGGAATGTCGCCCAATTGTTACAAATTGAAACTTTGTTAAATCGTTTACCCAAACAGTTATCAGGAGGACAAAGGCAAAGGGTAGCATTAGGACGGGCGATCGCCAGAAATCCGCAAGTATTTTTAATGGATGAACCATTATCTAATTTAGATGCTAAATTGCGAGCAGAAACCCGTACCCAAATTGTTAAACTCCAGCGTCAATTGGGAACAACAACAATTTATGTCACCCATGATCAAACTGAAGCAATGACAATGGGCGATCGCATCGCGATTATGTCTGGGGGACAAATCCAGCAAGTTGCCCCACCTTTAGAATTATATAATTATCCTGCCAACCGATTTGTAGCTGAGTTTATCGGTTCTCCACCCATGAATTTTATCCCGGTAGAATTTCATGCACCTTTATTAATTACCCATACCAATTTTCGCTTTACTCTCCCAGATATTTGGGGAAAAGCATTACAAAAATATGATGGTCAAACTGTAATTTTAGGTATTCGTCCAGAACACTTAAATCTGAGTGTCCCCGCTACCAAAAATTTACCAGTTAAAGTAGATTTAGTAGAAAATTTAGGAAATGATTGTTTTCTATCTGTAAGCATATCTGACCCTGATCTAACCAATACCGATGGTCAATCTTTACAACTAAGAGTTCCCCCAGATAGATTGATTGGGATAGGTGAACAACTTTGGCTATCATTTATCCCTGAAAAACTACACTTTTTTGATCCAGAAACTAATTTAGCCATATTTCCCAAAGCTGGGGAATAGGGAGATGGAGAGATGGGGAGGTGGGAAGAATAATATACTCCTGCACTCCTACATTCTGCCTCCTGTCTCCGGGTGAGATGATGAACTAACATTGTTGTCGGCTATGCCAACTTCTTCTCCCTATGGCTATTGTGGACTTCTTTATTTTGCTTACCACCAACTTCTAAATAAGCTATATCTTTAATTTTCTTACTCAAGCTGCTGGGTGCTAAATGACTATCTGCTCTTTTTTCTGTTGCTGATTTAGCAATTTTGAGATTGTCATTTTTTTGAGTATTAGCTCTACCATTACGGGAGTTTTCTTTTAGTAGTCTGTTATAAGTACGGTAAGGAATGTAATGCAAAGGATTATAGCCAACAAACCGTAGCATTAACACACAAGCCCAGGAATATTTACCTGCGAGAATTGCTTCTATTACTTGATCAAATTGTTCAGGATTGATTTTTTTATCGGGGTAGCCGCTATGTCCAGCAATATCTTGATTCATGGTGAGTGTTAGTTTTATTTTAATGAGGTAACTACTCGATTAGTATCGAGTTTTGCGTTTGAATCGCTATTGACAAACTGCAATACCAGGTATCAAAACCAAATCTCTTGGGTGATTTACTTGAGTGATTCTGGTTTGGTAGATTACTAATATTTATGCAGTTGTGAAATTAATTACAGAAATATATTCGTAATGGATTAATGGCAAATGTTGAAAAAATAGATCAATTTTCCAACAGACACATCCAAAAATTAATTAGCTTTTCAGCAGTTTCCATGACAAGTAGCAAAAAAGCTATGCCGAAAATGACTCTGTTGTCTTTCCTGTGTCCAGATATCATCCGGCCAAGTTTTAGCTTTAGCCATATTTACTGCTACTTGGATCTTTTGATATAGGTTGAGGAGCAGTTTCAAATAAACTCTCAAAACCAAAACTCTCAGGTTTTTTCTTGCTTTAGCTTTTATTTTCTCTAGAGTCTTAGTCATCCAAGTTGTGATTTCCTTTCTCTGGGTGTCACTGACTTGTGCAATCTTTCCTGTATGCACCCAACACACAACTTTGTCCCAAAAATTTAACTTATCTCCCCAAACTAGAGACGCAAAGGCTGAAAGTAATTGATGCTCAAAGGATGTCAACCTGTTGGTTTTATTCTTAATTGCTATGTCACTACTTAATGGTAGGACTAATAAATCTTCCCTTGGTGCAAGTACATCACTTTTCCCAATGGATACCTGACGAAGATGTAACTCAGAGATTTGTACCCCTAAATCACTCCGTTGGCTTGATGTTTCGACTGCATTTAACCTGATGATTTGTTTCATGACCTGACCTGTGATTTAAAACCTGACTGTTTTTAATCAAGTCTGTGTGCTGCTTTGCTATGTAGACCCTGTTGTGCTTTTTTGTAACTTGGTAGCTTTGGCTGCTGGTAAAGACAACTGCTATTAGTTACTTCTGTGCTGTGACTTTTGCTGATTAGTGAATGGATGGTAATGCCTTACCTTCTTTCTATAATCTAGCGAGTTGAGTAGATGCAATTGTGTCCTCTAAAAATTTCACAAGCTCTAACTCTATTGATCTTCCCTGGTTACTATTGTATAACTTTCCGCCTAAATTTAATAGGGCTTTTCCGTAAAGTTTGATAATTGGCAATTCAACAAAGAAGATGATTCATCATTGGCATCTCAAAAGCTACATTCGTATTTATACTATTTTTTTTCGCCAATGTCATCTGCCACTTTGGTAGTCTTATAAGTTAAATTTACTGAATATCTCAGAATGTTCATTTGAGCATTGTGCAACTTTTATTTTTGTCCCATTTTTGTTAATTGAATGAGGGGTCTTACCCCCTATTTTGAAGGAATAAAAAATATATTATCTTTATTTTATTGGCATTTACTATTATTAACTAATCCCTGAAACTCCTTTGCAGTAAAAATTTTATTGCTTTTTATCAAACATAAATATTTGTTTTTAAGCAATTTTTCTAAAAAAGTTCAGTGATTATATATTGTTATATGTTATTTTGGTATATCTGATTAACCTATCATTATAAATGTACCATATTCATGGACACTGGAAATACATAGCAATAATTTTACAGCATTTTTTTGGATATTTGAGTGTTTTATTAGTTGGTTGTGAATACTCTTTCATGCTATGTTATCTCTAGAGTCTTATTCACATCATTTACACACATTAAGATACCAAAAAACACCATAATCAGGTGTTTCAGATTTTCATCGAAGTTGATAGATTATTTTGAAAATTACCTAAAGGTATTTTGTGGTTTTTATGAAGCCATTGTAGAAGATACTAATTTATTTAATTATCATCTCCAACTTCTTAAATACGAATTTAAAGCTGCCATAATCAATATGCTCTGGGCAGATAGTTCAAAAAAATTAATACTTGTAGGATTCAGTAATTATATCAGTAAGTCTATGGGTAAACTGGGTTTAAGGTTTTACCAGTAATTGATCAAAATTTTTCTTGGACTTTTTACTTGCCATTTATCGGCAAAGGCGTTAAAATGTAGTTCCCTAGCAATCAAACTCATTTAACCTGATTTATCGAAGAGTGAAACGACTGCTTTTGAACCTGACACTATCAATCACAACTACTGCTGCTTCCCCTTCATAGACCTAAGTTGTTTATTTTTTTATTCAGTGCATTTCTGCTGCTTGAGTTTTAAGAAACTAAATCAATTACAAAAATCTGTAGTAATAAGCCTGAGAGTGAATTTTGTGAAAACAGCATCAAGGAAACTATGGTAAGAAACTTGATTTTTTGGGCTGATGTACGTAATTTTCATTTGTTATGCTCCTTGAGTAGTTGACAAAAGGTATTTAAAATAAGGTGTTTCGGTATTAATGTTTTATTAAACACTGGTCATATAACCATGTTTGGATAAAAATTTTACGATTATAGATTATTCGTTGGTTAAAACGGTTAATCAGGGAATATTTTTAGACATGGGTATAGAAGTTTGAAACTTTCAACTATTACTATTACTTATTTTTTCTGAGGATTCCGGACATAACCGGAAAATAAAGTCACATTTATATGGATGCATTTGTTAACTATAAAAGATATTTATACATAAAATATTAAGAAAATAAGTATTTTTCAATAAAGTTCTTGAAGCTGTGATGTGCTATCAGTTGGTAAAATTAAATACAGCCAGGGAAAAGGTGGGGAAATTCCTGACAGACTCCCCACTGGTAATTTTCCTTTATATGTTATTCAACACATAGGTAAACTGCCCAGATAGCCATTGCACGCAGATAGGTACTAGCGCGGAAAGTTCCAGTAGCAGTGATAGCTTCAGGGGTGCGGAACTGTAAACCGTTGTCATAAATTTGCCTAACTACTGCTTCAGTTAAACGCATACCTTCATCCTTCATTCCCATCTGTAACAAAAATGCAGCTAACCCAAAATTAATACCCGTCCAAACTTCCAGAGGATGAGTAGCGTTAGGGTTTTCCGGTGAACCGTCGGGAAGCACACCATTCGCAGCACCAAATTTCCCATCCTGGAATTTCAAAAAACAAGCATTATATATAGTTGTGAGAGCAGAAAGGGCGCGATTGCTCGGTACAATATCTGGTAAACTGAGTAAGCGAGCGTAAAACTGCCCACATAGTTGGTCAGCCATGACGACATCAGAACCACTTTCACTATCTAAGCGGTAATATTTCCCATTCCAAAGCTTTTCTTGATAGATTGGTTTGGCTTGACTTAACCAAGTTTGATAGATTGATTTTTGCGGGGTTGTGTTTTTGTAGTCTTTGATAATATCACAAATTGCGATCGCACTTTCCAAAGCTGCTAACCACAAACCACCACAGTAAGCACTAACACCATTTAACCGCCAATCGTCAAAAGTTTGATCAGGAGCACCAGAATTTTCTGGTATTCCATCTCCATCTAAATCAAATTCTTTCACATAATCCAAAGTTTGCACGATTGCGTCCCAACAATTTGCGAGAAATTCAATATCATTTGCACCAGTAAAAAGGTAGTCGCGGTATACCTGCAATACAAAATCACAACCTAAATCTTTCCACAAATTGCAATCTTGATAAGCAGTATAGTTGGTTTTTTCCCAAACGTGTTCATTGGGTGCGCCTAAGTCATGGGGTGTAGCACCTGCTACCTTACGGATAGCTTGGGGACTTTCGGCATTGATGGTGAGATAATAACCGATAATTCTAGTTCTATCATCACTTTGGGGAATTGCCCTAGCGAATGCACGTATTACGGCTTTTTCTAGTTCTGGGTATAACATTAATAACCCGAAAGAACCGTATAATCGCACATCTAAACTTTCATACCAACGGTAGTCTAGACATTCTAACACTGCAAATTGACCGATGGGGTCTTTTTCGGTGGCTGCACTCCAGAGAGTTCCCCCGCTGGTTAAGTCGTAGAGTTCGTTAAATAAGGACATTTTCAACCAGTCGGGTAAGTCTTGTCTGTCTAAAATTGGTTGTTGCCAGTTTTGAATTTGCGATCGCCAATTATGATATTCTTTCAGTGCATTAGTCGCAATTTGCCAAGCATTATCACCACTACAACCAAAAAAGTCTGTATATCTGCGATAGTAGTTTACACCCTCTGCAAATTCTGTGACCGGAAAATCCCAACTTAACACAAAAGGAATTTCTAAAGTTTCCCCTGGTTGCAAAGTGAAACGTACCGCAACCGCAGCACCTAAACGAGAATTTTCATCTGCGGGAGTTTCATCTAAATAATTAGTTAAAGAACCATCTTTACTAAAAGTCTGCCAAATTTCCTCACCATTTCCAATAGTATTAAAACGGGAATGATAAAATAATTCAACTTGGGGATTTTTTGTGGTTGCAATACACCAAGTTCCATCACCTTCTTGGGGAGTTTCGTTATTAGTAACTCTACCTAAAACACAACCTAAATAATTATCATCTTCAGCTAACCAATTATAGTTATTTTTACTTTCTCCCCATTTTGGTTGATATTCATAAACAGGACTGCCATCATCTCTAATTTTGACTTCGGGAGATTTTGCAGCATTGGTAAACCAACCTGTCATATTTTCCCAAGTTAGCATAATGCTAATAGTAATTGGTTGGTTAGTTGGGTTATGTGCAGTCCAGAGAAAAACGGCTACTGGGTAACTGCTTTCTTGGTAATTCTTAGCCCAAATCGGAGAAAATTGTTCACAGGTTAATTGGGGTTTAAAAACATTTTCATATACAAACCAACTGCGGGGATAAAGTGCATGATATGTTCCTGTTTCTTGTGGAGTGGGCATCTTGCCCGCCTCTTCTGATACATTGGAATTAGTAGGATAAAATGCCCAAGTTTGTAATGTGTTATCTTCAGGAGGTTGGGTAGATAATGCGTAGGTTTTGTCTGATGTAAAAATGCTAAATTGACAAGCGGGAACGTTTTTAAAAATATGTTCTCCACCGTCAATGTGCCATAAATTGAAGTCTCCGCGAGAGGAACGGCCGATACAACCTGCACCAAAACCACCTAATGGCATTCCGTGAAATGGACCATCATCGAGGTTGCTGGGATAGCGGACGGTGTAGGGTTTTTCCCAACCTAAACCGATGGGACGTTTCCAGGTATAGGGGGGTATTTGGGGTTGGGGTTTCATGGGTTTGGGGATGAGGATTTGATGCTAATTTAGGGTAGCTGTTTATGTGGTTTTTCTCAAGTAGTTTGATTTGGTTTTTTCTCACGCAGAGTCGCTAAGGGGTTTAAGGTTTTAGTTGCAGGTTTTTTGTTTCGCGCAAAGTCGCTAAGGCGCAAAGGTTAATTTATAATTTTTAGGTTGGGTTATGGATGGTAATATTATTTATTGGCTATGATACAATTAGGTATATTTGTTATTTAAAGGAAATGGTAAATAATGCTGGCAAGTTATATTGATAAAGCAATGGAATTGGCGGTTTATGAAATTATTGAAGATGATGGTACTTATTGGGGTGAAATTCCAGGTTTACAGGGTGTATGGGCAAATTATAAAACTTTAGAAGGTTGTCGGCGTGAGTTAAGAGAGGCGTTAAGTGATTGGTTGGCTTTGCGTTTACGTTTGGGTTTAGATATTCCTGTGATTGAGGATATTAATTTAAATCAAATTACACAATCTGTATAAAATGCCTAGATTAACACCTGTTTCTGGGAATGAGTTAGTACAGCGTTTGCGTGAGTTGGGTTTTGAAGGACCTTATGCTGGTGGTAAACATCCACAAATGCGACGGGGTGATTTAACTGTTATTATTCCTAACCCTCATGAGGGTGATATTAGTGTTGGTTTGTTATCTCGGTTGTTACGACAAGCTGGAGTTTCTAGAGAAGAATGGTTAGAAGGATAGAATAATATCGTTAATTAGAACTAAAAAATAATTGTAGTCAGTTTTAACTGACTTGGGCTTTTAGACTGGGAATTTATTCCCAGGTAATGTGAATAATGTTAATTTATCAAAGAATGCGGGAATCTAAATACAGGTGTAACTATAACCAAATATCAGGATGTAATTGGGGGAAGAATTGATAACCTAACCAACCTAAAAATACTCCTAATAATGATGTACCTGCAACAATGAAAAACTGCTTCCCTACTTTATAAGTAATCCCAAAACCCCCTTGTCCCAGGACTTCCTGTATAATGTATTTCCCACCCTGTAATTTATCACCTTTTTGCCAAACCATCGGTTACAGATGCCTAAAAATAGTTATGTTCATTTTGGCACAGTCAGGGGTGATTTGGGTAGTGTGTTGATGTTATTTTAATATCATATTAATATCATGAGGCAGAGCCTCTATATGGCAACGAGGGGAAAATCTAAATATTCACAGACAATTTATAAATAACCATCCTGTAAATCCTTAAACCCTGGACATCCTGATTCAGACATTCTCTGATATTTGTGTTTTTAACCAACTACGAAAACTCTTAATCATCGCCATTTCACCCACTTCTAAACTAGCAGCTAAAAACCGAGGAACTTCTGTATTTAAAGGTAAATTAGCAAAAGTAGGTGAACCATTACAAGGAATATATTTACCATCAACTAAACTATAAATTTGCATTACAGGTTGATCATAACGCCACACTTCGGGAACACCCAAAGCTAAATAAATCGGTAACTTATCAATAGAAGAACTAGCATAATCAACTTCTATCACCAAATCAGGTGGGGGGTCTTGAGTTAAATCTAAACTGGTTTTATTTCTCATAATTGGTTCATTTTGAATATAGAAACTAGAATCAGGTTCTACACCTCTAGCTAAATCTTCCCGTTTACAAGTTAAAGAACCAGTGCTTTTAACATTGAGATTTAACGCTTCAACTAAAACAATAATGAGATTTTGTAACAAACGGTTATTATGTTCATGAGGCATTAATGGAGTCATAATTTCTAAAATTCCCTGATTATAAGTAAACCTGTTATTACGAGAATCACCAGTTTCTAATAAAATCTGTTCAAAAGTATGCCAAGAAATATGATTAAGTACAATACTATTAGTGTGGTTAGGTGTGATAGTTAGCATATAAATTAACCTCATGTTTTATTGATTGATTATATCATTCATACAAAATAATTTGCATAATTCTATATACTTGCATATACAGCAGATTGCAGATCAATGAGGTACAGAATTAAAATTGAAACCTATACACAAAGCCAGTTTTACTTCTGACTCCTGACTCCTGAATTCTGCTGTAACTTTCAAAGTTAAAAATTACCAACCACCAATCACCCAGCCTCATCCATATTTTCCCACTTTGACGGCAAATACGACTTAGAGATTACGGTTCACCCCAATTCCTGAAAGTATTAATTCTCATACATTAGTCAGAGTGACAATAGTTCAATCCATGAACCAACTAAAAACAAAGTTTAAAATAAACCGTCCCATCCCAGGTTCGGGAAACCACCCTTCATGGACTGACTACACAAGTTCAGTATATATATCAGCATAGCTTGCAGGTTCACTCCCAAACCAGCAAAACCATGCTGGACTGACTGTTTAATCTAAATTAGTTGGTTTAAACATTTAGCCCTTTATAATCCCATTCATTTGTAGTTATACGGAAGCAGCAGCGAAAATGGCAAAAGTAGTAGGAATTGATTTAGGTACAACTAACTCCTGTGTAGCAGTAATGGAAGGTGGTAAACCCATCGTTATTGCTAACGCTGAAGGTTTTAGAACCACACCATCTGTAGTAGCGTTTGCGAAAAACGGCGATAACCTAGTTGGTCAAATCGCTAAACGTCAAGCGGTGATGAACCCAGAAAATACTTTTTATTCAGTAAAACGTTTCATTGGTCGTCGTCACGACGAAGTTACCAAGGAAACCACTGAAGTATCTTACAAAGTTCTCAGTAGTGGTGGAAACGTTAAATTAGACTCTCCCGGTGCTGGTAAGCAATTTGCACCAGAAGAAATATCTGCAAAAGTTCTCCGCAAATTAGTAGAAGACGCAAGTAAATATCTGGGTGAAACAGTTACCCAAGCAGTAATTACCGTTCCTGCTTACTTCAATGACTCCCAACGTCAAGCAACCAAAGACGCTGGTAAAATTGCAGGTGTTGAAGTATTACGAATTATCAACGAACCTACCGCAGCATCCCTAGCTTACGGTTTTGATAAAAAAAGTAACGAAACCATCCTCGTATTTGACCTTGGTGGTGGTACATTCGACGTATCCGTACTAGAAGTTGGTGACGGTGTATTTGAAGTATTAGCGACATCAGGTGATACCCACCTTGGTGGAGATGACTTTGATAAAAAAATAGTTGACTTTTTAGCAGAACAATTCAAACAAACTGAAGGTATTGACCTCCGCAAAGATAAACAAGCTTTACAACGTCTGACAGAAGCAGCAGAAAAAGCGAAAATCGAACTTTCTAGCGTTACTCAAGCAGAAATTAACCTTCCCTTCATCACTGCTACCCAGGATGGCCCAAAACACCTGGATACAACCCTCACCCGTGCTAAGTTTGAGGAACTTTGCTCAGACTTAATTGACCGTTGTCGCATTCCTGTAGAAAATGCTCTTAAAGATGCGAAGTTAAACAAGAGCAATATTGACGAAGTCGTATTAGTTGGTGGTTCTACTCGTATTCCCGCAGTTCAGGAAGTAGTTAAAAAGGTACTAGGTAAAGACCCTAACCAAAGCGTTAACCCTGATGAAGTGGTAGCTGTTGGTGCTGCTATTCAAGCTGGTGTACTTGCTGGTGACGTGACCGGTATCTTGTTGTTAGACGTAACTCCTCTGTCCTTGGGTGTAGAAACCTTGGGTGGAGTGATGACTAAGATTATTCCTCGTAACACCACCATTCCTACCAAAAAATCAGAAGTATTTTCAACTGCTGTTGATGGTCAAACCAATGTAGAAATTCATGTTCTGCAAGGGGAACGGGAATTTGGTAACGATAACAAGAGTTTGGGAACTTTCCGTTTAGATGGTATTCCTCCCGCACCTCGTGGTGTACCTCAAATTGAAGTTACCTTTGATATTGACGCTAACGGTATTCTCAACGTCACTGCGAAAGACAAAGGAACTGGTAAGGAACAATCAATCAGTATTACTGGTGCTTCCACCTTAGATAAAAATGATGTGGAACGCATGGTACAGGAAGCTGAGAAAAACGCTTCTAGTGATAAAGAAAAGCGGGAAAAAATTGAACGCAAAAACCAAGCTGATTCTTTAGCATATCAAGCTGAGAAACAACTCGAAGAATTGGGTGATAAAGTTCCTGAAGCTGACAAAACCAAGGTTGAAGGTTTGGTAAAAGACCTGAAAGAAGCAGTTGCTAAGGAAGATGATGAGCAAATCCAAAAACTCACACCTGAATTACAACAAGCTTTATTTGCAGTAGGTAGCAATATCTATCAACAAGCCGGTGGTGATGCTGGTGCTGCTCCTGGTGCTGAAGCTCCTGGTGGTGGTTCTACACCTCCTTCCGGTGGTGGTGATGATGTAATTGATGCAGATTTCACTGAAACTGAAAGTAAGTAAGAGGTGATTGGTGACAGGTGACAGGTGACAGTTGACAGGTGACAGGTGACAGGTGACAGGTGACAGAAATAAGGTAAGAGGCAAAAGACAATAGTTAATATTCTTCCCCTGCTCCCCCTGCTCCCCCTGCTCCCCCTGCTCCCCCTGCTTCAGACTACTACAAATTGTTTTTCTCCCTCGTCCTCTGGTTCATAACCGGAGGATAATTTTTCTATAGCTTTATCAATTAAATCTAAACCTTGTTGTACGGTTTCCACTACGCTTAATTGTCCCCGCAGTTCCGCAGCACCCATGAAACCTTTTGCATACCAGGTCATGTGTTTACGAGCTTGACGTACACCTCTATCACCTTTATATTCCCATAAAGCATAAAGATGTTCCCTTGCACATTCCATTCTTTGCATTGGAGTAGGTGTAGGTAATAATTCCCCAGTTTTTAAGAAATGGTCAACTTCACCGACTAAAAACGGATAACCTAAAGTTCCGCGAGAACACATTACTCCATCTGCACCGGTTTCTTCTAAACATCTCACCGCTGCTTCTACTGAAAATATATCTCCGTTACCAATTACAGGGATAGAAAGAACTTCTTTTACCTTCGCTATCCATTCCCACCGAGCGTTACCGTTGTAACCTTGAGCGCGGGTTCTACCATGAACTGTAATCATTTTTGCTCCCGCATCTTCCATGCGTTTAGCAAAATCAAGAATTGTAATTTCTTTATCACTCCAACCAATACGGGTTTTGACTGTGACAGGAACATCCACAGCTTTAACAACTTCCCGCACTATTGCTTCTGCTATTTCCGGTTGTCTTAATAATGAAGAACCGCCACCATTTTTAGTAATTTTATTAACTGGACAACCCATATTAATATCAACAGTATCTGCACCTTCTGCCACTGCTTTTACTGCTGCTGATGCTAAAAAATCAGGACGACAATCAAATAATTGAATACTAATAGGGCGCTCATTGGGGTCTACCTCCATAATTTTTGGTAGTTGTTTGACATAATGTAACCCCGTCGCATTTACCATTTCTGTATACATCATTGATTCTGGTGCATAACGACGTACTAAACGCCGAAATACCAAATCTGTCACCCCCGATAAAGGTGATTGTAACACCCGGCTTTTGATTTCCAATGAGCCGATTTTTAAAGGTTGGGAAAGTCTAGCTTGTAGTGTGGGGGACAGGGAAATCATAGGAATATTTTAATAAATTCAATCAAGTAAATTACTTACATTCTAATTGTAGGGCTGCATCTACTTGTTTATATTCTGTCATAGCTTGGGATAGTAATGATGTGGCATCTGCTAAATTTTCATCACGTCCCAAAAATTCTAATTGTTTGCAAATTTCCGACAAGGTTTTCGCACCCACAATGGCACTACTAGATTTAAGTGCATGAGCTTCTATGTGTACAGTTTTGGCATTTCCTTGAGTAATAGCATTATGAATTACCTGTAACCGTTCTGGTGTATCTTCTAAATATGATTGAATAATTTCTCTATATTGTTCTATATCATTATCACAAATTATTTCTTTTAGTTCTGCCAAAGCTGCTATATCAAGAATATTATTAGACATGGTTTCGACAAGTTCATAATGAATTTTATTATTTTTTTGACAATTACTTAAAGCCTTGGTTAATTCTTCTATCCGAATTGGCTTTGTTGCATAGTCATTCATTCCTGCTTCTAGGCATTTTTCTCTATCTCCTTGCATTGCATTAGCTGTCATAGCAATAATCCAAGGACGGGAAGATAATGGCCATTCTTGGCATATTTTACGGGTAGCTGTTAAACCATCCATTTCTGGCATTTGTAAGTCCATTAATATAACATCATAGGGTTGCCTCCGCAACGCAGTTAATACTTCTAAACCATTGGCAGCTATATCAGCACGGTATCCCAGACGTTGTAGAATATTAATGGCAACTTTCTGATTGACAACATTATCTTCTGCTACGAGAATTTTTAAGGGTATCTTGTCCGCCATTTGGGAATCAAATTTTGAAGGTTTGGAATCAGCGGTATTATCTGTTTTAGAAACACCCTGATTACTAAAAATATTAATCAAACTACTTACTAAATGAGATGTTTTAATAGGTTTAGTTAATAATGCCACCACATTTATATTAGATTCATGCAAATTTTCTAGACTTTGGTTGTTACATATTGACGCTAACATTACTAAAGGTAATTGTTGACAATGAGGCAGTTTGCAAATTTCAGAAGCTAATGTCAAACCATCCATTTCTGGCATTTGCATATCTAGAATAGCCAGATCAAATTTTTGTTCCTGAATATATTTAAGTGCTTCTTTTCCAGATTCAGCTAATACGGTATTGATGCCCACAGACTGACATTGCAACATTAATGCTTGGCGATTGATAATGTTATCATCAACTATAAGTAATCGTTTTTCCCTAAGAATTTCCTGTGGATTAATTAAGTCATTCTGATGATAATCTTCGTTTCTATTAACAAATGTAGTAACAATAGTAAATGAAAAAGTTGAACCGTGACCGACTTTGCTTTCTACCCACATGTGTCCACCCATTAGTTCAGTCAGTCGCTTACTAATTACTAATCCTAAACCTGTACCACCATAATGACGAGTTGTGGAAGCATCAACTTGACTAAAGGGTTGAAATAGTCTGTACATTTTATTTTCAGGAATACCTATTCCCGTATCTTTGATACTAAATTTAATTTCCTGTAATTGGGATTTAGTTTGAGAAATATGTTCTACGTCTACTAATGTTGTCATTTGACTGCTCAAAGCAAGACTAACTTCACCAACATTAGTAAACTTAATTGCATTACTGAGTAAGTTAACTAAAATTTGCCTGAGTCTGGTGACATCTCCTCTGATAAATTCTGGTATTTTTGTATCCATTAAATAAGCTATTTCTAAGCTTTTTTCACTAGCTTTTGGAGCTACTAAATCTATGGATTCTTCAATACAATGTCTCAAGTTAAATACTTGCTCTTCTATTTCTAAGTTACCAGATTCAATTTTAGAAAAATCAAGAATATCATTAATTAAAGTTAGCATAGAATCTCCACTATTGCGAACAATTTCTACAAATTCTTGCTGTTGTGCTGTGAGTGGAGTATCTAGTAATAATCCTGTCATCCCAATAACTGCATTCATAGGAGTGCGAATTTCATGGCTCATAGTCGCTAAAAATTCGCTTTTAGTTTGATTGGCAATTTCCGCCTGTTCTTTGGCTAATTGCAATTGTTCTTCTGCTAGTTTCTTATCAGTAATATCTGTAATTGTTCCTACTAACCGACAAGGATTCCCTTGTTCATCAGAAATACATTTTCCCTTGGCAGCTATCCAAATATAATACCCATCATGATGTTTCATGCGATGGGTATTTTGATAAACTTCTGTTTTTCCTTCTAGGTGATTGTTAATATCACTAAGTGCTTGTTGTCTTTCATCTGGATGTACATTATCAGCCCAAGTAGAATAATGTTCAGGTAATGGTTCTTTTTCATATCCTAGTATTCTCATCCATGCAGGGGAAAAATAAACTTCATTGGTGATTAAGTTCCAATCCCAAATACCATCATTTGTACCAGAAATTGCTAATTCATAACGTTCTTCTCTTTCTCTCAAGGTTTCTTCAACTTTCTTTCTTTGCTTGACTTCTAATGCTAGTTCATTATTAATTAGTAATAATTCTTGTGTCCGGGTTTCTACTCTTTCTTCAAGTAAATCATTAGCAGTTTTAATTTCTGCAAACATTTCTTGTAATGCCAATAACATAGACTTGAAATTATGACTAAGTGAGTCTATTTCCGCAATATTACTATTATTGATTTTAATATCCTGCTTGGCTAAAATCTTTCCTGGTATATCAGTTGTCACCTGAGTTAAATTTAACAGCGGTGCTACAAGTTTTTTACTAACAACAACAGCAACAATAAAGGCTATAATTGCTATCATTACGAGGAGAGATAAATTTTTAATATAAATATTACGAATATAATCTATATTAGGTTTTGTTGGTGTTTCAATTACTAATTTAAGTGGATAATAAAAAATATGATCTAAATCTATTATTTTTGCATATAAAGATGCGTCCCATCTTTTAATTTGAGGTATATTGGTTTTATTAGATATTAAATGAACTACTTGATTGTCAATTTTTCTAATTTTATTATCTTTATATGTGAGAAATTCTTGTAAGATAATGGAGTTTCCTACTGTATTATTATCAGTGGCAATGATCCGATTTTTATCATCTATGAGTGTAGTATTAATTTCGATATTTCTACTACTACTATTATTATTAGTATTATTTATTTGAATTAACTGACTCAATGCTTCTAATTTGATTTCCCCAAAAACAGCACCTATAAATTGATTATTGTTAATAATTGGTACACCTAATGTAGAAAATAACTGCTCTTTGTTATTGAGATTATCAACAATATTATAGCTGGTTTTTGCTCCTCTTGTGAGTTTCTGAAAATCTGACCTTTGAGAAATGTTGAGATACTGATTTTCTTCTTTTCTCGGATATTCTGAAACTACTTTACCACTGTTATTAACTACATAAAGTCTACTAATTAAGGGAAAGACTCTTTGAGTATTTTCTATTAGCTGATCATTCTTGATATTATTGATATTTATAGCTTCTAATGATACATTTTCGGCAACATTTTTTAAAACCGCTATATTGGCTTCTTGCCAGATATTAATTTTGTCTTGGAATGCTAGAGATACGGAATTCAAATCTCTAGCTACTTCCATTTCAATGGCATTAGCAGAACGAATGGCGTTATTAATATTCAGAAATAATACCGGAAAAAACACAAAGGCAACCAATAAATTAAATAGGGATTGTTGCCAAGAAATTCTTGGTTTATGTTGGTTGATGTGCAGCCATTTATTAACTGGTAAATAGTTGATGATCAAACTACATACTAAGGCATTAAAAAAACCATTAACGGCTTGTTTTACTAAAATCAGTAATGTCCCGACAGCACTTACTTTTAATATGCCACCATAAAATACTATTACCAATGGTGTACCTAATATCATCCAGTAAATACCATCTAGTAAAAGTAAATTCTGACTTTTTTTCCTAAAAAGTAAGCCTACAAATAATGCTTCACAGGTAAATATAATAATTGCATAAGGATGTGTCCAGAGTGTGTAAGTATGAAAGCTGATGATAGTGGCTGCAACAGTACCCCAAAAACATCCATAGATAGCTATAATTATCAAAGCAGCTATACTACCAAATAGAAAATCTACACCAAAAAATAGTGTGATTTTAAAATAGTTACCAAGATAGCCAGCAATAATTAACATTATCAATGGGATCACAGATTTTTGCTTTAAAGCTAATCCCGCTAAGTTAGATAATTTGTTAAGAAATTGGATATTCATGTATTTAACAAACAATGATGTGGTATTGATCAGAAGTCATAGATTTAATATCTAAGGTAATTATTTGTAACTATTTTATTGATAGTGCTGGGTTGAGATAAAAAAATATAATTTATTAGATTTATTAGATTTATTAGATTTATTAATCATTAATATAATATGATTTTTATGTTGTGGCAGATAACAGAGTTGAAAGTCCTTTTTATTTGTATGAGTTTTAGCATCCGTCACTGTCTTAACTAACCTGATTACTTGCTACAACTTATCTTGAAATCCTACAAGAGCAAATTATGCGTGTTTATAATCCTCTACGAAAAGACTATTAATAAACTGCTTATTTGCTTTTATTATTAAGATTTTTAATGATTAAGCTAAAAATCACTACTTGCTAAACTAGCAAGTGTTAAAATTTCTCGACTCCTGAATTTTTAATGAATTTTTAAAAATTGCTGATAGGCTTTGTATCTAACTTTATATAAAATATACCAAATTTGTAATTTATATCACATAATATGATAGTTAAGTTTTGTATTACTCAATCACGGTTGATCCGAAACGATATCCTTTACCGTAAACTGTATGAATAAGTTGAGATTGGCTATCAGCTTCGATTTTACGACGTAATAAGCGAATTAAGGCAGCAATAACATTACTTTCTGGCTGTTCGCTATTTGTCCACAAATTCTGCATAATTTGATGATGTGTTAATAACTGTCCAGAGTTTTCCATAAAATATTGCAGTAAGCTACTTTCTTTTTGGGATAACTCAATCATTTTTCCCTGACGATAGGCTATCTGATTTTCGACATCTAGTTCTAAGTCTGCTACTACTAAACGCCCTGTAGTATTACTATGATGATCAATACCTGCACGACGTAATAAAGCACGCACCCTGGCTAGTAACTCTCGCAGTTCAAAGGGTTTAACTAAATAATCATCTGCACCAGCATCTAAACCCTGTACACGATCATCTAGAGTGTCTTTTGCTGTCAGAAACAATACGGGGGTTGTTTTGCCTTGGGTGCGTATTTGCTGACAAATTTCTAACCCAGTTTTTTCTGGTAGCATCCAATCTAAAATTAGCAAGTCATAATTTTTGCTTTGTGCTAACTGATTGCCGCTTTTACCATCATAAGCTAAATCAACGATGTAACCCTGACGAGTTAAAACACGACCAAGGGGATCCGTCAGTTCAATTTCGTCATCAACTAATAAAATTCTCATAGTGATAATAACTAAGCATATAATTAACCGCAAAGACCAAGATAACAAAAAAAATAATGCTGACTGTTGCACTACCAAAAGGGGAATTACTTAAAAATAGCATCCGCTTACTACAATCGGTGGGATTAGATTTTAGCGGCTTTTTAGATTCTGGAAACCGCCAATTACAAATTCCTGATGCTCGTGGGCAAGCGAAGGGTTTATTAGTACGAGCGCAAGATGTACCTGTTTATGTGGAATATGGTCAGGCACAGTTGGGCATGGTCGGCTATGATGTACTTAAAGAGAAAAAACCACAGGTTGCACAAGTAGTAGATTTGCAATTTGGCTATTGTCGAATGTCTGTAGCTGTGAAGGCTGCTAGTGCTTATAAATCACCGTTGGATTTACCTGCACATGGCCGAGTTGCTTCTAAATATGTCAATTGTGCGCGAGAATATTTTCAAGGTCTAGATTTACCTGTGGAAATAGTTCCTTTGTATGGTTCGGTGGAACTAGGCCCAATTACGGGGATGTCTGAGGCTATTGTGGATATAGTTTCTACGGGTAAAACTCTACGGGAAAATGGTTTGGTGGAAATTGCCACTTTGTATGAAAGTACGGCGCGGTTGATTGTCCATCCTTTGAGTTATCGTTTGAATATGGGTAATTTGCAAGGTTTGGTAGAGAAACTTAGGTCAGAAGTTTAGCAGTTATGGCAAAAGACAAGGGACAAAAGGCAATTTTTTCTAGTTTTAACCCTTGTCATTATTAAAATTTCCTTGATAATTAATTTAGCTTTCTTAAATTAGATAAAAATGAGATATTACATAATTTATGATGGTCAATGTAATCTTTGTGTAAATGCAGTCCGTTTATTAGAAAATTTAGATCAGGGAAAAATATTTAGTTATGTTCCCATGCAAGATGAGCAAACTTTGTCTAAGTGGGGAATTACTGCCCAAGATTGTGAACAGGGTATGATTTTGGGCGATGAGAATTTTAGACAACGTTGGCAAGGTAGTGATGCTATTGAGGAAGTAGGACGTTTATTACCAACTACGGGTTTTGTTGATATCTATCGTGGTTTGCCTGGTGTGAAGTGGTTAGGGGATAGATTTTATGAACAAATCCGCGATCATCGTTATACACTGTTTGGTAAACGGGAAATTTATCAGTCTGTTTATTGTGTTGATGGTAGTTGCAATACAAAAACTCAATCTTAGTCGAGATTTTGACGCGGCAATTGCCTTTGTCATTGCGCTCGGCACCATTGCTAATCCTATCAATTTGTCGGCATCATCATGTAGCCAATAAATTTCCGCTTGTAGTTCCCCCAATTTTACAGCTAAGTCTTGATTCATGGTTTGTTTGAATAATCTCTAAATAATAAACTTTATAAATTTATCTCGATTATTTTGTTTGATCTGTTTTTATGTCACAACAATAGGAGATAATCATAAATTATCAGAAGATAAGCGATCGCCAGAAATTTTATCTGTCATCTGAATACGACCTCTAACCACGCGTCTTAACAGTCTATTAATTGCTTCTTCTTCTTCTTGTTCTAATAAATCATCTAAAATAGCTGCCATTAACCCATAGCGATCTGCTAAAGTTAAAATTCCATCATCAGCAGAAGAAGCAATGATTTCGGAAATAGCTCCGGGAAGATTTTGAAGTTGACGCATGGTAGTAATCCTTGAACTTTATCAAAACTTGATAACTTTAATATCCCCCGAAATCCATATCTTTTGAGTGATTGACTTAATCTATAACCTGTGAGAGTCATCAACTATTATGTTGATAGCAGTAGCAGTAAATATGTGATGTAAATCACAAATATATGCTATCTGGTATTGATTTATTAATATTCCCCTGTCACCTCTCCACAGGTATTGCATAAACCTTGAACTGTCACCTCATAGGTTTCACCTCGTAAACCAGGACGCAGATTTTTTAGTTCCACACACCGGAATGTTTCCCAAGCAATATCTTCAATCGCACCACATTGATGACAACAAAAATGATGATGGGGTTGAACGTTAGCATCATAACGCGATACACCTTCCTGTAATAAGACTTCACGTACCAGCCCTACTTCTCTAAGTGCTTGTAAAGAACTATATATAGTTGCCTGTGATGAAACAGGGAAATCTTTATTTAAGTCAGTTAATAGTTGCTCAACGGTGGGATGATCGGTACGTGATAATAAATTGGCATATACAGCAAACCGCTGAGGTGTTACCCGTAAACCCTTGGACTTCAAGGTTTCAACAATTGCGTTTGCTTCTTTTTGCATAGCTGTTTCCGTATTTATAGAGTTTTTACTCTTAATTATATTCTATCCTATTCAGTAATTAGTAGTATCTTTATCTTTCTATAAAATTTAAGTATTTATAACTATTGAATTTTTCCTAAATCAGAATTATTCTTAGATATGAGAAATTCAATAAAAGAGGTTAACATGGCTGTAATCGAAACTGTACCTGACGTTGTTTTTAAAACCCGTGTCCGTGATGAGTCCATAGGTGGACCAAACCCATTCCGTTGGGAAGATCGTACGACCGTAGATTTATTTGCTGGTAAGCGCGTAGTTGTGTTTTCATTACCAGGTGCTTTTACTCCCACCTGTTCGACTTCCCACCTACCCCGCTATGAAGAACTATATAAAGAATTTAAAGCATTAGGGATTGATGAAGTAATTTGCGTTTCTGTAAATGATGCTTTTGTAATGTACCAATGGGGTAAACAACAAGGCGCTCAGAACGTATTCCTACTACCCGATGGTAACGGCGAATTTACCCGTAAAATGGGAATGTTAGTAGATAAATCTAACTTGGGCTTTGGAATGCGTTCTTGGCGTTACTCAATGGTAGTAAATAACGGTAAAATCGAAAAAATCTTTACTGAACCTGGTTACAGCGATAATTGCCCCACTGATCCTTTTGAAGTATCAGATGCAGACACCATGTTAAAGTACCTCAAGGGTGCGTGATTGGTAATTGGTGATTGGGGAAAAGGTGATGAGATGACTAATTTTTTCATCTCTATTACCATCTCCAATTCTGATCCTGATCATCCAAAATATTTGATAATTTGTAGATAAGACAATATCTAAAGTCCCAAACCTAAAATCTAAAATTGTTATGACCTACGATTTCGACTTATTTGTAATTGGTGCTGGTTCTGGTGGAATTGCTACAGCTAGAAGAGCAGCACAATATAGTGCTAAGGTAGGAGTTGCAGAATTTGATAGACTAGGTGGAACTTGCGTAAATCGTGGTTGTGTTCCTAAAAAATTAATGGTTTATGCAGCTAATTTTCCTGAGTTATTTACTGATGCTCAAGGATATGGCTGGAGTGGTATGGAGAGTTCCTTTGATTGGGAAAAGATGATTACCGCAGTTAATAATGAAGTAGATCGTCTGAATGGAATTTATCAAAAAATGCTTGATAATTCCAAAGTAGAAGTATTACGTGGTTATGGAACATTAGTTGATTCCCATACTGTTTTAGTTGGTGATAAACAAGTTACAGCAGATAAAATATTAATTGCCGTTGGTGGTCATCCCATTAAACCAAATATTTTAGGAATTGAACACGCTATCACTTCTGATGATATTTTTAACCTCAAAAAACAACCAGAGCGGATGGTAATTTTGGGTGGTGGTTATATTGGTTCAGAATTTGCTTGTATTATGAATGGACTGGGGACAGAAGTTACCCAAATCACCCGTTCTGATATGATTTTGCGTGGTTTTGATGATGATTTGCGAAAAGAAATCCAACAAGGAATGATTAATCATGGTATCAATGTCATTAATAATGTGGAATTAATTGCCATTGAAAAAGATGCAGAAGGGATTAAAGTTACAGTCCGCAAAGATGGAGAAACAGAAGAGACTGTTGTGGTTGATGTGATTAGTTTAGCGGCCCTTGGACGTAAACCAAATACGCAAAACTTGGGGTTAGAAAATACCAAAATAAAACTACATGATGGATCAATAGTTGTTAATGAATACAGCCGTACAGATGAAGAAAATATCTATGCGGTGGGAGATTGTACCAACAATATTAATTTAACACCTGTAGCAATTAATGAAGGACGAGCCTTTGCAGATACTGTATTTGGTGGTAAATCTCGAACCATGAGTTATGAAAATATCCCCACAGCCATTTTTACCATGCCAGAAGCGGCAACCGTGGGTTTAACTGAAGCAGAAGCTCAGGAAAAATATGGTGATAGGGTGAAAATTTACCGGACTCGTTTCCGCCCTATGTATTACACTTTAGCGGGGAAAGAAGAAAAAACCATGATGAAATTAGTGGTTGATCAAAATACCGATCAGGTGTTAGGAGCGCACATGGTAGGTACAAATGCAGCGGAGATTATTCAAGGGGTGGCGATCGCCATTAAAATGGGTGCAACAAAAGCTAACTTTGATGCCACTGTTGGTATTCATCCTAGTTCAGCCGAAGAGTTCGTTACCATGAGATAATAATCAGTTATCACTCATAACTGATAACATGAGCATCTATCCAAAACCAAAAAAAGCCCCAGAAAACAACCGTCAAAATAGTAATGACTGGCGGTTATTTTTACGCCTATTACCCTATGCTCGTCGTAGTGGTAAATTACTGGCGTTATCAATGTTTTTACTTGTACCTATTGGTGTAGCTAATTCCGTTCAACCCTTATTAATTGGCCAAGCAGTATCTTTAATTCGGCAAGAACCTGGTGTTTATGAATTCCTGAAAAATCGTTCTTTAATAGAAGGTTTAAATATTATTCAGGGATTATTTCTGGTGACAATTATCATTAAATTGGCACTTACGGGATATCAAGGTTATCTAGTCCAAAAATTGGGACAAAGAATTACAGCGGCAATTCGTGTGGATTTATTTCATCACGTCACATCTTTAGCAGTTAATTTTTTTGAACGTACACCTATAGGTAAACTAATCACTAGATTAATAAATGACGTTGAAAGTTTAGGAGATGTATTTGCAACTGGGGCTGTTGGCATTTTTTCTGATCTATTCTCCATGCTAGTCATCATTGGTTTTATGTTTTCGATCCAATGGCAAATAGCTTTACTATTAATATCCGTCCTACTACCGATTGCCTGGTTAATAATTTATTTTCAAAAACAATATAGAAAAGCTAATTACAAATCTAGAGAAGAACTATCACGAATTAATTCCCAACTACAAGAAAACATTGTTGGTATTGATGTAGTGCAACTATTTCGCCGCGAAAATTTTAATAGTGAGTTATTTAGAAACACCAATAAAAAATATATTAAAGAACTTGATACTAGCATTTGGTATGATTCCGCTGTTTCTGCCACCTTAGAATGGGTTGGTTTAATTGCCATTGCTGGGGTGTTGTGGGCGGGTGGTTTATTATTATTAGAAGACAATCTCACCTTCGGAATTTTATCAGCATTTGTTTTATACGCCCAGAGACTATTTATTCCTCTCCAAAATTTCGCTGAGAAATTTACTACTATTCAATCTGGTTTTACTGCCATTGAAAGGGTAAATGGTGTTTTAGATGAACCAATAGAAATCAGGGATAAAGCTAATCCTCGCTTCTCAATTTTAGATAATAAATTTGGGTATATAGATGAAATAATCAATGGGTTAGAAACACAGAATTTCACCCAGACACCAGAACTAGGAGAAATCAAATTTGAAAATGTTTGGTTTGCCTACAAAGATGATGACTATGTAATCAAAGACTTAGACTTTACCATTCATCCAGGGGAAAAAATCGCCTTAGTCGGACCGACTGGCGCGGGTAAAAGTTCAGTTATTCGCCTTTTATGTCGCCTATATGAACCCACCCAAGGACGTATTTTAATTGATGGTGTAGATATTCGAGAGATAGCACAGGCAGAACTAAGACGCTACATGGCAGTAATTTTACAAGAGGCTTTTCTGTTTGCTGGTGATGTTAAAAGCAATATTACTCTAGGAGATAGCTACAGTTGGGAAGAAATTGAACAGGCAGCAGAAAAAACTAATGTAGCTGATTTTATTAATCAATTACCTCAAGGTTATGATACTGAATTAAGAGCAAGGGGAACAAATATTTCTAGTGGACAAAAGCAGCTTTTAGCCTTTGCACGGGCCGCAATTCGTAACCCACAAATTTTAATTTTAGATGAAGCTACGGCTAATTTAGATGTTGGTACAGAGGCATTAGTTCAACAGGCATTAAATCAACTTTTAACTAGAAGAACAGCCATTATTATCGCTCACCGTTTATCAACTATTCGTAATGTAGACAGAATTTTTGTGTTAAAGCGGGGCGAATTAATTGAACAGGGCAGTCATGAACAATTAATAGCAGAAGGTGGTTTTTATTCAACACTGCATAATTTACAAATGTTGGGAATCTAGCAGTAGGGAGAAATATAAATTTCTCCCAGTTTTGGAAATCACATCTTTTAATTCATCAGTTTTTCTACTTCAAAAGTTGCTAAACCTGTTAAATTAACAACCTGTTCTAAAGACATTCCAGTCGCTAATAAATTAATGGCAACTTGTCTTAATTGTGATTCTGCTTGTTCGGCGCGTTGCTTTTCCTGTTCTGCTTTTTGTCGTTCTAAATCTGCTATTTCTTGACCTGTAGGTAATAATTCCCCTTCTAAAGTTATCCAACGTAACCAGGTAGTTTCAACACCTCTATAACTGCCTTGCCAACGCACTAATGCTAAACCCAAAGATTGACTGATTAATTGATTTTTAGAATTAAGTTGAATAGGTTCATAAACACCGCGATTGAGATAGAATCCTGCCCAATCTTCGGGATTAAAAGGGTCAAACCAAAAATATTCAGGAACACGCAACAAATTTTGATAAATCAGCTTTTTCTCGTTTTTATCTTCGGATGCGGTAGTTTCAGAAAGTAACTCAATTACCACATCAGGTGGTTTTCCTTCTTCCCAAACCACCCATGATAAACGTTCTTTTTTTGGGACTCCTAAAACAGCAAAAAAATCTGGACCTCTAAAGTCTTGGTTTTTCAACTGTGCCAAACTAAAATAAACAAACATATTGCCACTGACATAACCATCAGACCTGGCTTCTAACCAAGGCCATAGGGTATCAATCAGCATATCCATTTGGAATTTATGCCGTTGTGTTTCCATGGGAATACCATCATCACAAGGAAGTTCTACCTGAGTTGGTGGCAGTTTCACACTAGGTTCAGCAATGATAATTTCTGACATAACTTTAGTGTGGGAATTGTTAATACTTTTATATTACTGCAAAATTAAGGAGTTCAGGAATGACGAATTACCTTTTTACCATTCGCATAAAAGCCGCACCTGTTACTAAACCTGCAAACTGTCCCCAGTAACCAAGATTAGCTATACCACCAGGAATATTTAAACCGCCAATACTATAAAATAACTGCTGGATAAACCACCAAAACAAATATAAAAAAGCAGGAATTTCCACAGGAATAAAAATGATAATCAAGGGTAAAACTGAATCTATTTTAACTTTAGGAAACTTGATAATATAAGCTCCTAAAATTGCCGAGATTGCCCCATTTGCTCCCACTACTGGTATAGCTAATTTTGATTCCATAAAAATCTGGATCATACCTGCAAAAATTCCCGCCGCAAAATATAACATTAAATATCTTTGTCTTCCCAAACTTCTTTCTACAGTTTTACCAAACACCCATAAAAATAGTAAATTGCCCAAAATTTGACTAAAACTACTATGTAAAAACAAAGAAATTGGTAAGGCAAGTAAACGCCAGAAAACCACTATCCAAGCTGCTGAATTATAAAAAACGGCATTTGTTATAGCTATCTTAGTTTGTAAGGGAATTATCCCCCAACTATTAACGAAATTACCTAATTGACCATGAATATCTAAATTAAGTTCCCCGCAAAATATAGCAATATTAATGCCAATCAACCAATAAGTAACAATTGGCTTTTTCCAACTATAAAAGTTATCACTAATAGGAATCATCTGAATTTATTTGTAATTATCATTTACTCATCTTGCACCATTATTCAGTTTCCTGTGGCAAGATTGTAATAATCTAATATTGCACTCAAATTAGCAACCGAGATGATAGGAAATACACTTGTTGGAAGATACCAGATTATCAGCCGCTTGGGAGGAGGGGGCTTTGGGGAAACTTATGTTGCTTCTGATACTCATTTACCTGGTTCTCCTCAGTGTGTTGTCAAAAAACTCAAGCCTCAGTCTAATCATGCTGCAACCTTGGAAATAGCTAGACGGTTATTTGATACCGAAGCCCAGGTATTATACAAATTAGGGACACATGATCGTATTCCCCAATTATTAGCTTACTTTGAAGAACAAGCCGAATTTTATCTTGTCCAAGAATATATTCCTAGTCATGATTTATCCCAAGAACTTTCAGAGGGAAAAATCTTTAGTGAAGAACAAGTAATTAATTTATTAACAGAAATTTTAGAAATATTAGACTTTGTACATAAACAAAAGGTGATCCATCGTGATGTAAATCCCCGGAATATTTTAAGGCGTAAACAGGATCATAAATTAATTTTAATTGATTTTGGAGCAGTTAAAGAAATTACTACCCAAGTAATTATGACTCCAGGACAAACTCAAGCTACTGTAGCTATTGGTACACCCGGTTTTATTCCTGGAGAACAAGCCCAAGGCAGTCCAAAATTCAGCAGTGATATCTATGCTTTAGGAATTATTGCCATGCAAGCAATTACTGGTTTATCACCTTTAGAACTAGATAAAGATGCTGACACTAATGAAATTATCTGGCGTAATCATGCCAAAATTACTCCTAAGTTTGCCGACTTTTTAGATCAGATGATTTGTTATGATTTTCGACAAAGATATGCTTCGGCAACAGTAGCATTAACAGCATTGCAAGAGTTAAATAAACCATCTAGCGGAACATTAGTTGTTAGTCCCAACTCCCCAGTAAATCAATTTCAACCACAACCAAAACAATTTAAAAAATCTATATTTATTAAATTAACTTTAGGAATGTTTTTATTAGCTATAGGTACAACAGCATCAATATATATTTTTAATCAAATTAATAACAATAACGCTGTAGATTTATATAGTCAAGGTAACACACTTTTACAACTCAATCGCTACGAAGATGCACTGGCAATTTATCAAAAAGCGGTCAATATTAAACCAGATTATATTCAAGGTTGGTATGGACAAGGTAGAGCGTTATTTGCATTAAAAAAATACCAAGAAGCATTAGCAGCCTATGATAAAGCAATTCAAATCCAACCAGATTATTTAGAAGCCTGGACAGGTAGAGGTTTGACTTTATCTGAATTAGAGCGATATTCAGAAGCAATTTCTGCTTTTGATAAAGTCCTCAAAGTTCACGATGATTATACTTCTGTATGGAATGCCAGAGGTGATGCTTTTAGAAGTTTAAAACAATATGATAATGCCATCAAATCCTATGAAGAAGCTATTGAATGGCAACCAGATAATGATGAATATTGGTATAAGAAAGGTTTATCCTTACAAAGTATTCAACAGTATGATGATGCAGCTGTGGCTTATGCAAGAGTTTTAGAATTAAAACCAGATCATATATCAGCCGCATATAATTTAGGTAATTCTCTGATCAATTTAAACCGCTATCAAGATGCTTTAAGAGCATACAATCAAGTAGTACAATATCAACCTAGTCATTATCAATCTTGGTTTGCTAGAGGTAATATCTTAGTAACATTTAGAAGATATCCTGAAGCTGTGGATGCTTTTAAAGAAGTGATTAAATATAATTCTCGTAATTATCAAGCTTGGTATAGTTTGGGATGGTCACTACATCAAAGTCAACGTTATGTAGAAGCCATTGAGGCTTACAAAAAATCTCTTTCTTTTAGTAAAAATAACTATCAAGCATGGTATAATTTAGGTAATTCCCAGTATATACTTAAAAAGTATCAAGATGCGATCGCCGCCTATGACCAAGCAGTCAATTATCAGAAAAATCACTATGAAAGTTGGTATAGTAGAGGCAATGCTTTAGTTAGTTTAGAACGATATCAAGAAGCACTAGAATCCTATAATCAGGCCATTAAATATAATCCCGATTACCAACAAGCAATTAAAGCCCGCGAACAGATAGAAAATAAATTAAACCCAAAAAAAGTGGGCTGGATTATTTTACCTAGTATTAAATTTTAATCAAGTTTAATCAAGCATTAATTAGGTTGAGATATTTACTTCTCCATCAAATGAATCAGGCGAATATGAAAATTTCATATTTGACTCTATTTGACCAACAATCATAGATTTATTGACTTTAACCATAGCTTTGAGCTTATTTTTTAAACTATTACGGATTTGCTGTTTTTCTTTGTATTCCTGTAATTTAACCTTTACTTGAGGATAAATCTCACTACTTGCAGGGATTTTTTCTAAAAATTTAATTGCACTGCCAAAGTCATTAACCGAAGCTTTTTGGTAAGCCTTGTTTAACAAATAATTGGATCTGATTTGCATTTTTTGATTATATTCAGCCAATTTTTGTTGAATAATAGCACCAGCAGAAGTTTCTGGCGGAATTTGACGCAGGTGTTTTAAAGCTGTAGCAAAGTCTTGATTCGCAGCACTTTCATAGGCTTGATTTAATAAAGTTTCTGTTTCTGCTGCTAATTGAGCTTGTGTTTTTTCGATGGTTTTTTCGATTAGTTTCTCTCTTTTCGCACGCCAATAGGAAGTAAAAGGAAGTTTTTCCACAGCACTTACAGCATCCGACAAATTACCTTCTTTTAAAGCTTGTTCTGCTACCAAATAATTTTTAGTCTCAGCGTGCCATTGTTTCTGCCATTCGGCGATGGTTTCTTGTGCTTCTGGATATACATTACTGTAGGAAGGAACTGATTTAGCTAAGTTAATAGCTTGTTCTAGATTTCCCGCTTGATATTCTGTAATTGCTTGAGATAGCTTTTCAGTTTCTGAATAGGATTGAGAATTAGTTACTAGAGAATAAACTCCCAAACCAACTACTACAGAATTTATGGCTATTCCCCATCGCATTCCTGCTAATAATGGGTCTAGTTTTTTATTTTGATCTTTAGGAGTTTTTCTAGCACTAATAGGTATATTTGATGTTAATAGTCCTACTGCTTGATGTTTCCATGTAATGTGTTTAAATACCCATAAAGCTTCGCTGGCAGATTGAAATCTTTCTTGGTAGTTATAGCGAATCATTTGACTGATAAATACAGCCAGATATTCATCTATTTGTGTATTTTCATAAGTCCAGGGAATTTCATGATTGCCAGGGTCAATTTTTAATTGCAAGGGTGTTAAACCTGTTAAACCCTGGAGTGCAATCATTCCCAAAGCATAAATATCACTATTAGGTTGTGTTTGACCTAAAAATTGTTCTGGTGGAATGTAACCCAATGAAGTCACAGGAATTTGGGAAATAGGCAGTTCCGCATCAGTGCTAAAGTCAACTGGTTGAATAGAACCAAAGTCAATTAGTGCTAATTTCCCATCGTAACTGCGTCTGATTAAGTTTTCTGGTTTGACATCACAGTGAATAAAACCTTGAGAATGAACAAATTCTAGAATACCTAAAGCATCTTCCAAAAATTTCATTGCTTCGGAGGTATTCCATTTATAACCCTGCTGTTGATTAGTTTTTAATTCTGAAGATAAGGGTTTTCCGGAAATATATTCCTGCACTAAGTAAAATTGTTCATTTTCTTCAAAACAACTAATGAGTTCAGGAATTTGGTCATGCTGTCCCAGATGTTTGAGGGTTTCAGTTTCTGTGAGAAATCGGAGTCTCAGATAGTCAAAGTAAGCATTAGATTGAAAGTTATTAATTTTTAGCTGTTTAACAACATATCTGGGTTTTTCTGGATAGTCTACATCTTTAGTGTCTTCAGCTATGTATGTTTGTCCAAATACACCTGCACCAAGACTTTGAATAATTTGGTAACGTCCATTTAACAGTGGTCTGATGGTTTGTTTATTCATAAGTCACCTACTGAGAGAAGATTACATAAGTTGTTACCTACTTTTTCTAGATTCATAGACATTTTCCGGAATACCGAGCAACAATTATTAGTGGCTTTAAATTATTAGGTGTTAAATAAATCTCTAATTTTTCAGATCATTTTGTTGAATTGCAAGGATAAAATCCAGTAAACACAAGGATTTGTGGCTTGATTGGTCTGTCAAGTCTGTTAAGGTAGCAGTCCTATTTAATACATTTACTAGAGAATACTTAGTTAAATATTAAGGTTTTCTGGCTCAAGGTTTACACGGATAGAAGTAGTATCTTAAAGAACGCTTTTGTCCTAGAAGCTCAAAATTTTTAGGTGTTAGGAGTGTAAGTAAAACTACTCAGTTAACAACCTAGAGTCATTCTATTGATCTCAGGAAAGGTGAAAAGTCTTTGATCTTGTGCGAGTGCTGCTAGTAGAATACGCACTGATTTAAATACATCAAGGTTTTTATGCATTTAGGAATTTTAATAGACTAATTCTGATGAATTTCACTAACCAATCTAGAATTTATCAGGTCTAACGGCTTGTACCTTTGGTGATAGTTTAATTATTGTTGGGTGGTCGTCAGGATACATGAGAGACAAGCCAGAGGGATAGTCCTTGGCTATGGGGAAAAACAAAGCTCTATTCTGACTGTGACAATGCTTGCAAAATCCACTATTGCTGTCTTTTGGGAGATGAGCTTAACTATTCTTTATCTGTCAGAGGTTTAACGACTTTGGCGATCGCTTCCTGGATGAATCCTTTCATAAACTCGTCGCGGCGGTTGATTTGAAATTGTTGCTGTACTACTTCGGTCATTCCCCCATCACCCCAATCTTGATCATGGCGAAAATATTCAATAAAGCTTTTACCTGCAATGCGAGTTAAATAAGCTGCTGTCACTCCTTGGATAGCACGGCCGATGACAAACGTAGCTATATGAAGTTGCAAAGCCGTGGAGAGTAATTCAACTGCACCTTTAACAATACCTAAACCAGCAATAGTTTTTCCTAAAGATAGGGCTAACTCCCGCCCCCGTTCCATATTCAAATCACAACCATAAACTTTGCCAATCTCGACTACCATTTGGGCATTAACTGCGGCTGTGGCTAGTAAATCTACAACTGGTAAAGGGGTTACTGACACCACACCAGCCCCAATCCATTGATATCTATCCACTATTTTATCAGCTTGACGACGACGTTGGGAATCAATTAATTTACGAGCCTCTTCTCCTAAACGGAGAGATTGTAAAAGAATATTATCTGCGACTAAATCTTCACCTTCAGCCCTTAATACAGAAGCCACACGTCTTAATAGGGGGACAATTTCTGGTTCTGGATGGAAAATTTCTCCGGTTTCTAATTGTGCGGGTTGAGGGTTGGCAGCGATCGCAATTACATCACTACTAGGAATAAAATCCCGTACCCGTTGCCGCAACTTAGACAAGATTACTTCTTGATCATCTTCTGTATATAAATCAGTTTTATTAAGAACTAATAGCGATCGCTTACCAATTTCTGCTAAACCTTTAAGTGGTTCATACTCAGATTTGCGTAAATCATTATCTACAACAAATAATAATAAATCTGCTTCTGTGGCCAAAGCCCTAGCCAACTGTTCTCTTTCTGTTCCGGCCACTCCCGCTTCTAAAATTCCGGGAGTATCAGTAATTAAAATTTTCCTCTCTAATCCTTTTAAGCGTAAACAATAGGTTTCACCTACCTGGGTTGTTCCCATAGGCGCGTTTACCTCGCCGACAATTCTGCCCATAATCCCATTCACTAGAGAGGTTTTACCCGCGCTACCCGTACCAAACACCACCACTTGAATTTCTCCTCGTGCTAAATTGGTTTCAATTTCCCTGGTGCGACTGAGTAAAGCTTGACGGGTAACTTCATCTTGAATTTGCGCCACCTGTTGACGTACAGCTTGGAGAGTGCTGGAAGCCGCGTCAGACTTAGCTGCTGGAATTTGGGCAGCAGTAAATCTTTGGCGTTGGCGACGAGATTTACTTTCACTAGATCGCAGAACTAACACATAATAGACAAAGGCCGCAATCAATCCTCCTAAAAGTACAATCAACAGTAACAACAGCAGATTACCTAATAGGGGAGAATAGGATAGTTGCCAGTACAGCCGATTTAGGGAATCAATCAGCCACAGGGCTAATCCCAAGATTATAATTAGACCAACAATGAGTGTGACTATGCGCGACAAAGGCATAAATAGCAAAAATAAGAGAATATTAAGTAGGTCGGTGTTTTTCGATCTTAATCTGTCCAGAGTTTTTGTCTAGAATACAAATAGACAGATTTTAATCAACTCAGACTGATATTGTATAAAATGTTTCCCTTGAATCAGTAAAAGCTAACGGTAACAAGATTACAATTGTTAATTTTTAATTGTTAACCGATAACTGATAACTGTTAATGACTGGCTGGTGAATTCTTTGTTTTTAATTTCAACCTGACTACAGGGAAAAGTTCAACGGCGAGTTATACGATGAATTTAAAATCTAATGTCATTGCTGCTAATTTACAGCGGGTGCAAAACTTATTTCAACGGCTGAGTATTCGGCAAAAAATTGTTTGTGGATATGCACTATCTTTGGGCATCGCTGTTTTGGGAACAACGGGTGGTTTAATAGTGGGCGATCTCTACTTTCAATCTTCTAAAGAAAAAATGCTTTCGACTAATCAAAAAGCATATATCCTCAGCAGTTTACAAGGTGAAATTCTAGAAATTCAAGTCCATCAGCAAGAAATATTCTCCATTTTTTCCCAACAACAGGCTTTACCATCCACCATTAATGCTGAGTGGCAAGAACATTTGCAAAAAATTGGAATTTTATTTTCTCAATTACAAGAATTGAGTGAAGTTACTACTGATAATAATTTGCAGATTTTATTAACAAGATACGATACAGAAATAAAGTCATATTTTCAAGACCTGACACAGCTACTTACACAAATCGCCTTACTTAACTCAACTCCAGAAAATATAAAGATATCTCAACAATTAATCTGGAAATTTAGTCAAAGTAAATCTACACAAAATTTTTATCAATATTCCCATGTTCTCACGAAAATAACCGAAAAAATTCATAAACTTCAACAGCAAAATGATCTAAACTACTATTCAGCTAGAAAACTAGGAACGTTAATTATTCTTACCAGTATTGGTTTATCCGTAATAATTGCCAGTATTCTATCAGTATATACTAGCACAATTATTACTCGCCCTATTAATGCAGTTACAGATATTGCTCAACGAGTTACCAAGGAAGCTAACTTTGAACTGCAAGTACCTCTGACTACTGAAGATGAAATAGGGACATTAGCCAGAGCCTTAAACCAACTTATTCAACAAGTAAAACAATTATTAGAAATACAAAAAAATGATGCCCAAGCAAAACTAATTCAAAGTGAAAAAATGTCCAGCTTAGGCAGAATGTTGGCTGGTGTAGCCCATGAAATTAATAATCCTGTTAACTTTATTTCTGGCAACATTGTACACGCAAAAACCTATGTAGAAGACTTATTAATTTTATTAAAGACCTACCAAGAATTAATTCCTGAACCACCAGAAAAAGTCCAATGTGTAGCCGAAGAAATTGACTTAGAATTTCTAGAAACTGACTTACCAAAAATCCTAAACTCCATGACAGTAGGAACAGAAAGAACAAAAGAAATAGTCCGCAGTTTGAAAAACTTCTCTCGTTTAGATGAAGGTACAATTAACTTAGTAGATTTACATCCATGTATTGAAAGTACATTATTGATTTTAAATAATCGGATTAAAAATAGTATTATAGTTATTCGTAAATATGGAGAGATTCCCTTAATTTATGGCTATATGGGTTTACTCTATCAAGTATTTATGAATATCATTAGTAATGCTATTGATGCCTTAGAGGAAAAAACTAAAACTGAGCCAAAATTTCTACCACAACTCACCATTATTACCGAATGCGCTGAGGATAAATGGGTATTAATCAGAATTACAGATAATGGATCGGGAATTAGTCCAGAACATCAAACTAAGATATTTGAAACTTTTTTTACTACTAAACCCAGAGAAATTGGTACAGGTTTAGGTTTAGCAATTACTCATCAAATTGTAGTAGAAAAACATAGAGGTAAAATTAGTTGTAATTCTGAATTAAATCAAGGAACAGAATTCGTCATCTATCTACCAATTAATGGAGGAAAAAAATAATGGGACTTTTTGATCAAATTCTCGGTTCGGTTACTAATTCTAATCAACCAGGTGGTTTAGGTAAACTGGTAAGTATTGCTAATACTATTCAGCAGATTAGTGATAGTACAGGTACAGATAGTTCAACTATGCAGTCTATTTTATCAGTGGTGGGTAAACAAGTACATTCATCTTTGCAAACAAAACAAGCGAATGAAGGAACTGAAGCGGTAGAAAATTTAGTAAATCAATTTGCAGGAACTTCTCCCGACTCTCAAGCGGTAGACTCTTTGTTTTCTCCAGTTATTCAACAACAAGTAGCACAAATTGCGGCTGACCGCACAGGTTTAGATCCGGCATTAATTCAACAATTATTACCTAGTTTAGTACCTTTGGTTCTCAATTTCTTACAATCTGGTGGAAATCCATTATTGAATAAATTCCTTGATGCTGACGGTGATGGTGATGTTGATATTGCTGATGCAATTAAATTAGCTAGTCGCTTTTTAGGAAAGTAAATAATTAATTCTTGATCAGTTTTCAGGGTTTAGCACTGCTAAACCCCTACTGAATTTTCAACTATGATGTTTACAAATATCTATTTAAAATATTAGTATTTAATTGGGGTGTATTATCCTGTAGGAATATAAAAATCATGTATAAAATCAACTATACTAAACTAGATTACTTACTTTCTCAATCAGCTTGGAAGAAAGCAGATATTGAAACCAGAAAAATCATGCTGGAAATTACAGGAGCAAACCAGCGAGAAGAATTGTTAATGACTGCAACTGATTTACAAAAATTTCCTTGTTCAGAGTTAAAAATTATAGATAAGCTGTGGAGAGAAGCTAGTAATGAACGGTTTGGATTTCATGTAATTGCAGATATCTACAAAGAATTAGATCAAGACTATTTGTTATTAGCTAAACAAGTTGGCTGGTGCAATGATGGTAATTGGATAAAATGTGAGCAAATAAATTTTACTAATGATGCTCCTGTGGGTCATTTACCGATAACTTGGCTTGTTCCTAGTACATTTTCTGGATATTGGTTAGCTCGTTTTGCTAGTGCTGGATGGAGGGTACTTTTAAAAAGAATTATTGAATGTGAATGTTGATAGTTTATTAGTTTTTGAAAATGCGATCGCTTTCCTTTTCTCGTGTTTGCAACAATAATGAAAATAACAACTTGGAGTTATTGCTCGTGAAACCTCCTATTACTAACCCAACACAAACCCAAGATCGTAAAGCTGATCATATCCGCATCTGTTTAGAGGAAGATGTCCAATTTCAGCAAGTAACAACAGGATTAGAAAAGTATCGTTTTCTTCATTGTTGTTTACCAGAATGCGATCGCTCTGATATTGATATCAGCACCAAATTTTTAGGAAAAAACCTCAATGCACCTGTGTTAATTTCTTCCATGACAGGAGGAACAGAACCAGCAGGAATTATTAACCGTCGTCTAGCAGAAATTGCCCAACAATATCAACTAGCAATGGGTGTCGGTTCTCAGCGTGTAGCTTTAGAAAAACCCCAAGTTGCTGATACCTTTGCTATTCGTAAATATGCCCCAGATGTACTTTTATTTGCTAATTTAGGTGCAGTACAACTTAATTATCAATGTGGGGTTGATGAATGTCTGCGAATTATTGATATTTTAGAAGCTGATGCTTTGATATTACACATCAACCCCTTACAAGAATTTATTCAACCCAGAGGTGATACTAATTTTCGGGGATTATTTGCCAAAATAGAAAAATTATGTAGTAAATTACCAGTACCCGTAATTGCCAAAGAAGTTGGTAATGGTATTTCTGGGACAATGGCAGAAAAACTACTATCAGTAGGAATACAGGCTATTGATGTAGCAGGTGCTGGTGGGACATCTTGGGCATTGGTGGAAAGTGAAAGAGCAGAAACACCTTTACAAAGACGTTTAGGAAGAACATTTGCTGATTGGGGAATACCCACAGCAGACTGTATTACCAGTATCAGAAACCAGTTTCCAGAAGTCCCATTAATAGCCTCTGGGGGGTTACGTCATGGTTTAGATGTAGCCAAAGCGATCGCCTTGGGTGCAAATATCGCAGGTTTAGCCATGCCTTTTCTCAAAGCAGCAGATATATCTGAAACTGCGCTGCAACAATTAGCAGAAGTCTTAATTGCTGAAATCACTACCGTATTATTCTGTACTGGTAACAGAACTTTGGATCAGTTACAGCACTCTAACAGCTTACAGCGTATAGAATGAAATAACATAGATTGTTTTTCCTAGTCATTAGTTTTTTTACTAATGACTAATTACTAATGATTAATTACTAATGACTAACTTTCTTAAACAAACTGCTGCTAGTTTAATTGGTAGCCTATTGGGACTGACAATTTTTGCAGGTGCTGGCACTCTGGGTTTATTATTTTTAGTGATAGCTGCGGCCACTTCCAGCGATACCAGTTCACAGGTAAAAAATAAATCCATGTTGGTTTTTGATCTATCCGTGAAAATTACCGACAGTCAACCTAATTCTAGCGAATTCCTGCAAAAAGCCCTGACAGGCGTAGATGAAGAAACAATTACACTCCGCAAAGTCATTGAAACTATAGAAAAAGCCCAAAGAGATCCCCGGATTGTGGGTATTTATATAGATGCTAGTAAATCAGGAACAGCTGGCGGTTTAGGTTATGCTTCCCTGAGAGAAATTCGTCGCGCTTTAGATAAATTCCATGCTTCAGGCAAAAAAATAGTTGCGTATAGTACAGACTGGAGTGAACGGGAATATTATCTCAGTTCCGTCGCAGATCAGGTGATACTCAACCCCGTGGGAATGATGGAAATTAATGGTTTGAGTTCACAACCGCTTTTTTTAACAGGAGCATTAGAAAAATACGGTATTGGTGTACAAGTGGTGCGGGTAGGGAAATTTAAGGGAGCAGTAGAAACATTTACCTTAGAAAAATTTAGCCCAGAAAATCGTCAACAAACACAAAAAGTATTAGATGATATTTGGGGAGAATGGCGTACATCTGTAGGTAAAAGCCGGAAAATTCAACCCCAAAAAATCCAAGCGATCGCCAATAATCAAGCTATTTTAGAAGCCAACGCAGCTAAAGCTAGTGGGTTAGTGGATAAAGTCGCTTATCAAGATCAAGTAATTGCCGATCTGAAAAAAATCACTAATAGCAGCAAAGACGACAAAACCTTTCGACAAATTGACATTACCGACTATGCAGAAGTCTCCGGTAAATCAATGGGAGTAGAACGTAATTCAGAAAATAAAATTGCCGTTGTTTATGCCGAAGGAGAAATAGTTAATGGTAGAGGCGATAATGGAGAAATAGGAGGCGATCGCTTTGCCTCAATCTTTAGTAAAATTCGCCAAGATAAAGACATTAAATCTGTAGTTTTAAGAATTAATAGCCCCGGTGGCAGCGCTACAGCCTCGGAAATCATGCAACGGGAAATTAAATTAACTCAACAGAGTAAACCAGTAATTGTTTCCATGGGTGATGTCGCCGCTTCCGGTGGTTATTGGATCGCCAGTGACTCTAACCGCATTTTTGCAGAACCGAACACAATTACAGGTTCTATCGGTGTATTTGGCATCTTATTCAATGGTCAAAAATTAGGCAATAATAATGGCATTACCTGGGACACCGTCAAAACAGCCCAATTTGCAGATACTCAAACCGTTTCTCGTCCCAAATCTCCCCAAGAATTAGCACTTTATCAACGTAGTGTTAATCGTATCTACAATCTGTTTTTGAGTAAAGTTGCTCAAGGTAGAAAAATACCACAACAAAAGGTAGCAGAAATTGCCCAAGGGAGAGTATGGTCAGGCACAGCAGCCAAACAAATCGGTTTAGTTGATGAAATTGGTGGTCTTGATGCTGCGATCGAATATGCAGCCAAAGCTGCAAAATTAGGTAATGATTGGGAAGTACAAGAATATCCAGAAGTGACAACCTTAGAAGAACGTTTATTTGGGCGCAAACTCCAAGAAATTCAAGCCCAGCTAGGTGTGGAAAAAACCGCCATTAAACCAGCTAACCCATTGCTGCTAGAGTTCCATAAATTCCAACAAGAACTAGATATCTTACAGAAAATGGACGACCCCCAAGGTATTTATGCTCGCTTACCTTTTAATTTGATGATTGATTAATTTTGTACAAGCAAGCTTGTATAGGCTCAATCAAGCAGGTGAAAATATTTTTTTAGAGCTTTTTTGATAAATTTTAATTGTTGAGTATGGCAATCTGATAAAATTTGTAAGGTTTCTTTGAGCTAGGAGCAATGGGATCGACTGATGTAAGGATAGCAATAGATGCTATGGGAGGGGATTACGCACCCGCTGAAATCGTCGCTGGCGCACTGCGAGCGAAAGAAGAATTGGGTGTCAAAATCCTGTTGGTAGGTGATCCTCAACAAATTGAAGCTGCTATGCCGCCAAAAATCAATAGGTTGGGATTAGAGATTGTTCCTGCCGAGGAAGCGATCGCCATGGATGAAGAGCCTTTAAACGCTGTCAGGAAAAAGCGTAAGGCTTCCATTAACATAGCCATGGATTTAGTTAAGAATAATCAAGCAGATGCTATATTTTCTGCTGGTCATTCCGGGGCGGTAATGGCATCAGCTTTGCTACGTTTAGGCAGACTACCAGGAATTGACCGCCCTGCCATTGGGACAGTATTTCCCACCATTAAAGCAGGTCAACCAGTATTAATACTTGATGTTGGTGCTAATGTAGACTGTCGCCCCAAATTTTTAGAACAGTTTGCGGTCATGGGGTCAATTTATAGTCAATATGTATTGGGAATGCCTGAACCCAAAATAGGATTATTGAATATCGGTGAAGAAGACACCAAAGGTAACGAAGCAGCCCTGCGAGCCTACCAATTACTAAGGGAAAATACCCAAATTAACTTTAGCGGTAATGCCGAAGGCCGTGATGTCTTATCAGGTGACTTTGATGTGATTGTCTGCGATGGTTTTGTAGGTAACGTGTTATTAAAATTTGCCGAAGCCGTAGGAGGAGTAATTCTACAAATACTGCGGGAAGAACTACCCCAAGGTGTACGAGGTCAAATTGGGACAGCAATTTTAAAACCCAACCTCAAACGCGTTAAACAGCGTATGGATCACGCAGAACATGGAGGAGCTTTATTATTAGGGGTAAACGGAATCTGTTTTATCGGTCATGGTAGTTCCCAAGCACCTTCTATTTTTAGTGCTATTCGCATGGCCAAAGAAGCTGTAGACAATCAGGTATTACAAAGACTACAGTCACAATATCAAATTCTACAAAGCGAAAGTGATTAGCCTTCTCCAAGGGATAGTCCACAGTCATTTGTCATTAGTCATTCATGAATTAGGTTTGCTGACTGCTGACTGCTGACTGCTGACTGCTTCTTGAAAACTGACAACTGACACCTGGGGAGATAAGGAGTGCAGAATTTATTTAATCATGGCGTAGCAATTACAGGCAGTGGTTCGGCAGTACCAGCTACTGCCCTGGATAACCAGACCTTGACTCAACTGGTAGAAACATCAGACGAATGGATTAGCACAAGAACAGGAATTAGTCAACGGCAGTTAGCATTACCGCCGGAATCATTGACTACATTAGCCACAGAAGCGAGTAAACAGGCGATCGCTGCTGCTGGTATTCAAGCAGAAGACATAGACTTAATATTGCTGGCAACTTCCACACCAGATGACTTATTTGGAAATGCCTGTCGAGTCCAAGCTGAAATAGGTGCATACAAAGCTGTTGCCTTTGACTTAACAGCAGCTTGTTCTGGATTTGTCTTTGGTTTAGTGACAGCAGCCCAATTTCTGAGAACGGGAGCTTATCAGAATGTACTGCTCATCGGTGCAGATATCCTCTCTCGTTGGGTAGATTGGCAAGATAGACGGACTTGTATATTATTTGGTGATGGTGCTGGGGCAGTAGTTTTACAAGCCAATAGCAGCGATCGCCTGTTAGGATTTGCCCTGAAAAGCGATGGTACACAAAACCACTTCCTCAACCTGGGATATCAAGGCACAACAGAACAGATCACACCAGAGATTCAAGTACCTACAGGTAAATATCACCCCATTTCCATGAATGGAAAAGAAGTATATCGCTTTGCCGTTCAGAAAGTCCCAGAAATTATAGATAAAGCTTTATTTCAGGCAAATCTCACCGTAGACAAAATAGACTGGTTAATTTTACACCAAGCAAACCAACGGATTATCAACGCCGTAGCAGATCGGTTAAAGATTCCTGAACATAAAGTAATTAGTAATGTAGCCCATTACGGCAACACCTCCGCAGCTTCCATTCCCCTAGCATTAGATGAGGCAATTAAACAAGGAAAAATCAAACCCGATGATATCATTGCCACCTCCGGTTTTGGCGCTGGACTAAGCTGGGGTGCAGCAATTTTTCAATGGGGGAAATAGATGGAGAGAGGGGGAGAGGGGGTGAAATATTTTTATCAATCCCTAATCACCAATTACCAATTACCAATTACCAATTACCAAATGACAAAAACTGCATGGGTATTTCCCGGACAAGGTTCTCAGGCCTTAAACATGGGAATTGATTTATTAGAAATTGCATCTGCCAAAGCCAAATTTGACCAAGCTGAGGAAATTTTAGGGTGGTCTGTGAGCGAAATTTGTCAAAATGACGAAGAAAGATTATTTCGCACACTTTATACTCAACCTTGTTTATATGTAATTGAAAGTATTCTCGCCGACTTATTGCGGGAGAAGGGAGAAAAACCAGATTTAGTTGCTGGTCACAGCTTGGGAGAATACATTGCTTTGTATGTAGCAGGTGTGTTTGAATGGTCTGCTGGTTTACACTTAGTTAAACGCCGGGCCGAAATTATGGATAATGCTGCTGGAGGGATGATGGCGGCATTAATGAATTTTGATCGGCAACAGTTAGATCAAGTAATTTCTGACACTCCTGATGTAGTTTTAGCTAATGATAATAGTCCTGGACAAGTTGTAATTTCTGGGAGTCCAGAAGCTGTACAAGCTGTGATGTCACAAGTGAAAGCAAAACGCGCTGTACCCTTGAAAGTTTCTGGTGCATTTCATTCCCATTTAATGAAAACTGCGTCTCAGGAATTTCAAGAAATTTTAAATGCTACGGTTTTTCAAACTGCAAATGTACCTGTTGCTTCCAACGTTGACCCAATTCCTGCTACTGATGGAGAGATTTTAAAACAGCGTTTAACTCAACAAATGACTGGTTCTGTCCGTTGGCGAGAAATTGCTTTACAATTACCAGAAAATGGGATTACAAAAGTAGTAGAAATTGGACCCGGTAATGTTTTAACTGGTTTAATTAAACGGACAGTTAAAGATGTGGAGTTGCAGAATATTAGGAAAACTGAAGAGTTACCAACTTAGGAAGTAGATTCTGATATACAGCAGATTTCATTCATGAAGGATACAAACTGGAATGATAAAACCGTTATAGTGCTGGCCGAACAGTCCCCTAGATGTGTACCTCATAATTTTTGAAAACTGCTGTATTAAAAAGTCTTTGAGTTTAAAATACATTCACCTTCCCATCATTGAGAAGATAAAGAGAACGATAACCTGGAAACTTCTCACTAGGACGCAATTCTAAACGCAGAGTACCAAAATTAGGTTTAGAAACACTTGCGTCTAAAGACCTACCCGTATCATCCCAAAAAATGATTGAAAAATTAGGTTCTGTAGCATTTGCTTGATCTATAGTGTATTCTTTCCCTGGATGTAAAAACATCCGTCGCATTTCTGGAAATTTCTCCAGTTGCAAAACTCTTGGTGTGCGGTTTACCACTTGTACACGAATGTATTGACCAGGTTTAAATTCCAATGGACGCGGACCACAACGAGATGCACAAGTTCCAGCTAATGTCACATCAGCATTATTAGTAGGTGTGAATAATAAAGCAGCAGTTATCAGTGTTGCAGATATTAACTTCGACATAGTAAACCCCTGAAATAATTATCAAGTGTGATTTTTTTATACACCTAAAAGTGGGGGGTTAGCAATGTTAAATATAACTGACTTTTGAACTTCTTTACTAACTAATTTTCTAACTCAGTAATATGCCATCATCTGCTAATAAATTTTGTGCAGCTTCTAACATAGGTGTAGCAAGGTCTTTTAAATCGTCCCGATTATTTAAGTATGTCTTTAACGCTTCCATCGGATCTATACTACTACTAGCATTTAATTCGGGAATTCGGGGTTTAGCTAATTGACTAACTAATTCTGGTTGAATTGTATAGGTATGTGCTGTGCTTAAAGCTTTATGAATTACAGAATTTTCAATTAAATCTAACTGTTCAGAACGCAATTTATAAATTAACCGAACTACAGTATCTTCTAAATTATACTTGGCTATCGCCTTTAACAAAACCCCTTGCGGATCATCACTCTTAGATAAATCTACCTCAATAGTGCCAAATGTACGCACAGGTAAAGGACAAAATTCCCACTCTGCGTTACCTTTCTCCAACTCCACCATCACATAACCCTTATCTTCCTTCTCCTCACTAAAATCTACCCGTTCAATACTCCCAGGATAAATCACCGGTGGGTCATTAGACTTATTCAAATTTTGATGACAGTGAACATGACCTAAAGCCACATAATCAAAACAAGGTCGCGTTAACAAAGACAAAGGCAACGTAAAACCCTTACCCACAGCTAACAAACGTTCCGCCCCCAACATAGCATTATCCGCCATCAAATGGGCTAAAAGTATAGTAGGTACATCGGGGTCAAGTTTTCTAATTTCCCCTTCTAATACTACTTCTAAGCGTTCTGTTAACATTTGGTTGACTTCCCCCATAGATAAACCTGCGGTTTCCTTCCGAGTCATCAACGCGGAACGAGTTAACCAAGGAAGGGTAATTACTTGTACCTTACCGTTACGGGTTTGAATACTATGGGTAGTTAAAGTGTCACCGACGACAAAACCAGGAACGCCGAGAGTGCGGTAAATATTAAGACTTGCACCGCCGACTCCTTGGGAATGTAAATCATGATTACCAACTAACAAAACCGTTGGTATATCTGCATCTACAAGGCGACGAAATTGACTAGCAAAGGCTTCTTGTACGTAGGGCGGTGGGGTAGCATCGGGAAAAGCATCACCACCAAATATCACCATATCTACTGGTTCTGATAGGGCGCGATCTATACACAAAGATAGGGTATTGACAAAATCCTCTAATCGTGTATTTAAGCCTGTTATGGGGTTAATGCGGCCGTGGGAGAAACCGCTTCCTATGTGGATATCTGAAAGATGGAGAATTTTAATCATGTTGGTGAGTGGGATTTTTTTTAACGAACCGCAGAGACGCAGAGGACGCAGAGAGGGGAGAGTTTGAGAGAGATTTTACATAGGTTTTATGATAACGAATCACAGAGGCACAGAGGACACGGAGGGAAGATGTTTTAATTTTTATCTGTGTTTATCTGCGTTTATCTGCGTTCCATTATTTTTGATGCTTGGGTTATGTTAAAATCACGGACATATTTAAGCATACATCTACAGAGGACACAGAGAAAGATGGATTTTTTTAACCAAGAGATAGAATTAAAATCAGATGTCGGAATGGATTACAGACAACTGCAAAACTACCTCAAAGCTGAAAACTGGAAAGAAGCGGATATGGAAACATACAGGGTCATGTTAGCAGTTGCGAAGCGGGAAATAAAAGGTGATTTAGATGTTAAGAGTATTGATAATTTTCCCTGTGCAGACTTCCGTACCATTGACCAATTGTGGGTAAAATACAGTGATGGTAAATAAGGTTTGAAGCTCTTCTCTCGCGTCGAGACTTGTAGATTGTAACATTTAAAGTAAATGTAGGTTGGGTTGAGGAACGAAACCCAACGCTTAAAAAATGTGATATTGGGTTTTACTTTGTCTGAATCAGGATAACCAGGATTAAAGGATTAACAGGATGGTAATTTATAGATAGTTAATAATCATTGAAACTCATCATTCAAAAACATCCTAAAAATCCTCAAATCCTGGACATCCTGATTCAGACAATTTCTTCTTAGCGTCTTTGCTTCTTAGCGTCTTTGCGCGAAACTTAAATTTCAAAAATCCCCACAAATAACTTATCAATCACATCCTGAAAATCCTATAATCCTGGACATCCTGATTCAGACAAATGCAAAATTAGACATAAGACATAAAATTAAGGTGCGTTACGCTGTTGCTAACACACCCTACTTTGATAACTAAATGTGAATACCACACTCAGTTTTACCGGTTCCTCTCCAACGTCCAGCGCGTTCGTCTTCACCTTCACCTACTTTTGTAGTAATAGGTTCGTCACCAATGCTAGGATATCCTTGGTCATGTAGTGGATTGTAAATCACTTTGTGTTCTGCAACATAAGCCCAGCTTTGTTTGCGAGTCCAAGCTGCTAAAGGATTAACCTTTAAACGTCCTTGGTTATCTAATTCAAAAACAGGCATATTTGCACGGGTAACAGCTTGGTCACGACGACGACCTGTAATCCAAGCGATTGTGTTTAGTTCATCTAAACCGCGTGTGAGTGGTTCAATTTTGGTAACTTGGTGGAATTTGGTAATATCTGCATCCCATAATGCTTCCCCATACTTAGCAGTAAAAGCTTCACGGGTGTCTACATCTGGAGTTTTGTAAGTTTTTAAGTCTAGGTTATAAATTTCTTTAGCTTTAGCAACTAATTCGAGGGTTTCCGGGAAGTGATATAAGGTATCAAGGAAGATAACGGGAACTGAACGCTTGAGAATAGTATAAAGAATATGGGTGATGATGATGTCATCAACGTTAAAAGCGCTGGTTTGTACTAAACCTGTGGGTATGTTTTCAACAGACCACGTGAGAATTTCTGTAGGGGTAGCGGTGTCAAACTGCTTATTTAAGCTATCTAAATCAAAAGCTGCGGCGACTGTCATGATGATTCCCTAATAAAATATGTTTACTTTATTTTAAGATTCATCCTACCTTATAAAGACACCTATTCCTCTCGATAATTAGGTAATTGTGATGTACGGGTATCACTACACTGATAGATACTGAGTTTATTTTTTACCTAGTTTCCAATCTTCACCACCGGGTAATTTACCAACATATTCATCTATCATATCAGGCAATTCTCTGATTTGATAAATATAGGTAAAATCAAGTAACTCTGTAGCTATTAATATCAACTTTTGGTTATCTAGAAGTTGCGAAAGTTGCTTTCTGGAAAATTTACCATTCATAACTTCTAAAGCAGCGTCAGCAATTGCTAATTCAATTTCTTCTGTTAACCAACTATTCCATTCATTTTGATTTATATAATGTGATTTTTTGTTTTCTTTTAAATTGATATCTTGAATTTCCACCAGAGAATTACGAATGGAAGCAACCCAAGAATTTGTTAATCTTTGTTCGATTTGATTTTTAATCAGATGTATTAACAATACCTTGAGAAAAGATTTAATTTGTCGTAGTATCGCTTTTTTACTCATCCCCTCTAATTCATCAACAATTGCTAAAGCATCGTGATAACGTCCTTGTAAAATACTATTTCTGAGGTCTACTAATTCCTGTGTCATCTCTATTAACCTCAATTTGCAAATTCATTATTATTAATATAACAAAAAACTCAAAAAAAGATCCCCTAATTTTCAACAAATTGGGGAATCTAAAAGTTATTTAGTTGTTATGGTTTAATAAGGCCATTTCCAGTCTCGAATTTCCGGCATATCTTCACCGTGTTTCTGGATGTATTGCTTATGTTCAATCAATTTATCTTGTAATTTTTGTTTCACATAAGCTGCTTTAGAACCTAATTTTGGTACACGATCTATTACATCCATTACTAAATGGAATCTATCTAAATCATTCATCACTACCATATCAAAAGGTGTGGTTGTTGTACCTTCTTCTTTATAACCACGAACATGGAGATTTTGGTGATTTGTATGACGATAGGTGAGACGGTGAATTAACCAAGGATAACCATGAAAAGCAAAGATAATTGGTTTATCTGCGGTGAAGATAATATCAAAATCTTTGCTACTTAAACCGTGGGGATGTTCACTTTTTGGTTGTAGTGTCATCAAGTCTACAACGTTCACTACCCGCACTTTTAATTCTGGGAAATTTTGCCGTAAAATATCTACTGCTGCTAATGTTTCCAAAGTTGGAACATCTCCAGCACAAGCCATAACCACATCTGGTTCACCGTCTTGATCATTACTTGCCCATTCCCAAATTCCTAAACCTTTAGTACAGTGTTTTATAGCTGCATCCATGTCTAAATATTGTAATGCTGGTTGTTTTCCAGCTACGATCACATTTACATAGTTGCGACTTCTTAAACAGTGGTCGGTGACAGATAATAAAGTGTTCGCATCGGGTGGAAGATAAACCCGAATCACATCAGCTTTTTTGTTAATTACATGATCAATAAAACCGGGATCTTGGTGTGAGAAACCGTTATGATCTTGTCGCCAAACATGAGAAGTGAGAAGATAATTTAATGATGCTATTGGTCTTCTCCAAGGAATATGACGGGTTGTTTTTAACCATTTAGCGTGTTGGTTAAACATGGAGTCAACGATATGAATAAATGCTTCATAACAGGAGAAGAAACCATGTCTTCCTGTTAGCAAATATCCTTCTAACCATCCTTGACAATTGGTTTCACTGAGGATTTCCATCACCCGACCATTGACTGATAAATGGTCATCTTCGGGGAGAGTTTCTGCTACCCAGGTACGGTCTGTGACTTCTAATACAGAACCAAGGCGGTTGGAGGCGGTTTCATCGGGGCCGAAAACTCGGAAGTTGCTACTTTCCAGGTTTTCTTGCATCACATCCCGGAGGAAATTACCAGTTACTCTTGTAGCTTCAGCGTTGACTGTTCCTGGTTTGGGTACTTCTACTGCATAGTTGCAAAAATCTGGCATGATTAAATCCCGCAGCAAAATACCACCGTTAGCGTGGGGGTTGTCTCCCATCCGACGCTGACCTGTGGGTGCGAGTTCTGCAAGTTCGGGGATGAGTTTTCCGGTTTCGTCAAAGAGTTCTTCGGGTTTGTAGCTTTTTAACCAGTCTTCTAATAAACGAAGATGTTCCGGTTTACCAGCTATATCACTAAAGGGGACTTGGTGCGATCGCCAATAGTCTTCTGTTTTCTTCCCGTCTACTTCCTTGGGGCCAGTCCAACCTTTAGGAGTGCGTAAAATAATCATTGGCCATTGGGGACGTTTCGTAAACCCATGTACCCGCGCTTCCCGTTGGATACCTTGAATTTCCGCAATGATAGTATCTAAAGTTGCTGCCATTTGTTGGTGAACATCCGCAGGGTCAGCACCTTCCACAAAGTAAGGTTTGTAACCATAGCCGATAAATAGACTTTCTAATTCATCCTCTGGTATCCGTGCTAATACGGTGGGGTTAGCAATTTTATAACCATTCAAATGCAGAATTGGTAAAACTGCACCGTCTGTCACAGGGTTAAGGAACTTGTTAGAATGCCAACTTGTCGCTAGGGGTCCGGTTTCCGCTTCCCCGTCACCCACAACCGCAGCGACAATTAAGTCAGGGTTATCAAATACAGCACCGTAAGCGTGAACTAAAGCATAACCAAGTTCTCCCCCTTCATGGATAGAACCGGGTGTTTCTGGGGCTACGTGACTAGGGATACCACCAGGAAAGGAAAATTGCTTAAATAGTTTTTGCATCCCTTCGGCATCTTGGGAGATATTGGGGTAATATTCGCTATATGTTCCTTCTAAGTAAGTATTAGCTACAAGTCCGGGGCCACCATGTCCGGGGCCTGCAATGTAAATGGTGTTGAGGTCGTATTTTTTAATCACCCGGTTGAGGTGCGCGTAAATTAAATTCAGTCCTGGTGTTGTTCCCCAATGTCCCAAAAGTCTTGGTTTAACGTGTTCTTGTTTAAGGGGTTCTTTCAGTAGGGGGTTGTCAAGGAGGTATATTTGTCCAACTGAGAGATAGTTGGCTGCACGCCAATATGCGTTAATCTGTTGTAATTCTGTGTCTGTTAAAGGTTTTTGTTTTGGAGTGCTGGCTAAGGTCATTTTCAACTCCGGTAAGAGGTATTTACACCAATATCAGTGTATTGGGTTGTTGTTTTGGTGTCATCTTACCTGTGATTGGTTTTTTGGGTGGGAAGTTATAGATTTTTTTTATTTCACGCAGAAAGGGGGAGAAGGCTAGGAGTTAAGTGTTTTGCAGCATTTTCAGAATATGTTTAACTAAGTTCTCATTAATTTCTCGATGTCTGGGAATGGGTTGTGATACTTTAGTCATAGGATTTTGATACCAGTCATGTTTTCCACCATGTCTAATAAAAATACAACCCATTTCTTCTATTTGTTTAATTAAGTCTTTTCTTTTCACAATAATTCTAACTCTGCAACTTTTCTGATAGCAGGAATATTATTACTGCTAAATTCCTGATACAAATCTACTAAGTTGTTTTGGAGTTCTTCTAGTGAAGTTCCTTGTGTCCAATAATCGGGATATTCTTCTAAATAACCGATAAACATATCTTCATCTTGCCAATAAGTATATTTTTTCTTTTTAATTGTTTCCATGATGGTTTTTACCTCATCAATAGTTTGTTTAAGAATGCACAACTTAATTATATAGTATAAGCTATTCATGATAATTTATGCTCATGATACTTAATGAATTCTTGTAATTCCATTAAGATAGGATATGTATGGTGTATTAACCATAGAGTAATTTAGCAAACTATTGATAATGCTGTTTTACAGAGTTGATTATCAGACACTCTAAAATAATTATTGTTTTTGAAAAATAAATTACATCTAAATCCAATTCCTCATCCTCTGATTTTATCAAACTTTACTGATTATTACCAAACCTGAAGAATTACAAAATAACACTGTATTAAAAAACGAAAAATGAAAATCATTAAACGCAATATTGAATTAAGAGTTGATGATAGTTTAATGCGGGTTTATGTCGCATCTCCTCAACGAGAAGGTAAATATCCGGGCATTGTTTTTTACAGCGACATCTATCAATTAGGTGATGCGATAATTCGCTTAGTTAATTATTTAGCTGGGTTTGGTTTTGTCGTTGCAGCACCGGAAATTTTTCACCGGATAGAACCTGTTGGTGCTGTAATTGAACCTAATGATTTGGGGAGAATGCGCGGTAATGATGATGCACGCAGAACGTTAATTTCTGAATACGACAATGATACTCGCGCTGTCATTAATTGGCTAAAAAATGAAGATTCTGTTATTGCTGAAAAAATCGGTGCTTTAGGTTTTTGTATCGGTGGACATTTAGCTTTTCGGGCAGCTTTTGAAAGTGAAATTGAAGCCTCTGTATGTTGTTATCCTACAGGTATTCCTATCGGTAAATTAGGTAAAGGTACAGCAGATACAATTCACAGAGTTGAGGAAATTAAAGGAGAGATGTTATTAATTTTTGGTACTCAAGATCCCCATATTTCTGAACATGATAGACACACTATTATTCATGCTTTGGAAAGTTCTCATATCCATCATCAATTTTTCTCTTATGAAGCAGAACATACTTTTATGAGAGATGATGGTTATCGTTATGATCCCGTTGCTGCTACTTCTGCTTGGGAACAGATAATTGATTTCTTGGAACGGAAGTTTAAGCATTAATTTTATAGATCCCCGAAGTATTAAAAATCGGGGATTTTGTTTTTTGTTTTTTGAATTACTAATATCCAACGGAATTGTTCTATATTATTAGCCATTGGTTTTCCGTCGCAGTCTGGGTAAATGACCTCTGATGAAGTTGTTTGTAGAGGTTGAGTAACCATAACTTTAAATTAGTTAATTGTTTACTTTATCAATATTTTAGCACCTTATAAATTCAAATATTATTGGGCGGGCAAGATGCCCACCCCACAAGACTTTTGATTACATGATTTTAATCATTAATAGATAACAAACCAGGGGGAGGAGTAATTTCAATTCGCCGATTTTCTAAATCCACAACTGGCACAATTTCCATGACAAAGGGAATTAAAATTGTTTTTCCGGCTTTATCTTCAGCAAAATTATCATCCAATTTCACTTCTAATAAATCATGTCCAGAAGGCATTAAATCCACAACAGTTCCGATTAATTGCCCAGATGCTTGGATAAAGACTGATAAACCGATCAAATCCATCACATGAAATTCACCTGGTGCTAATTGTAGGCGATCGCCAATCGGTACAAACAACAGACAATCACGCATATTTTCCGCAGATGTGCGATCGCTAACTCCCTCCAATCTAATCACATATAAATTCTTACCCTCAAGATATCTTCCCCCCAGTAACTCCACTGGTTGCGGTTCTTTCTCCCCAGGCCGCAATATCCACCGAGTCCCCGCTTCCACAAACCGTTCCGGGAAATCCGTATTCGGATAAACCCGCAACTCCCCACCCAAACCTTGAGGTGCAACAATTTTACCAATCTCCATCCAATCGTCAAGATTAGTGATTGGTGACTGGGAACTGGTGACTGGGGAAGATTTTTTACTCACCTTACCCTTCCTCTTCTTCTTCTTCGCTTCCTTTGTGACTTCGTTGTTCATTTCTCTTACACACTCACCGCTGCATCTTGATAAACCCGTTCAGCTACCTGAGCTAAACGCTGCATACCGATAGTAATTTCCTCATCACTACCAGTTAAACTGATACGCAGACATTGATGTTTATGTTCCCAATCTTCTTTCAAACCAGGGAAGAAACTACTACCAGGGACAACAATTACACCCACTTTTTTCAATTCCTGATAAAATTCCCGGTCAGTCATGGGTAAATCTTGCAACCATAACCAACCAAAAATAGCACCTTCACCACGATGTAAAAACCAAGGTACATTCTGAGGCATCGCTGCATCTAATGTACTTTCCAACACATCAAACTTATTCTTGTAGAAAGGACGAATCACATTTTCAGCGATATTGCCTAATGCACCTGATTCTATCGCACGGGCAGCGATCGCCTGACCATATCGAGAAGAATGTATCCCTGAATTAGTTTGGAAACACTCTAAAACCTGCAATAGTTTTTCATCCCCAATGGCTATTCCCAGTCTTTCACCCGGTAATCCCGCCTTTGATAAACTCATACAATGGAGAATATTTTCACCAAACACAGGTGTCATATCCGTAAAATTCAACGCTGGGAAAGGAGGTGCATAAGCTGAATCTATCAACACAGGGACATTAAATGGTGCAGCTAAAGCCGCGATTTTCTCCACCTCATCATTACTTAAAACATTACCTGTGGGGTTACAAGGACGAGAGAAAATCACACAACCAGTATTGTCATTAATAGCCAGTTGACTAAAATCTGGACGATATTTAAACCTATGGTTATTACTGTCAATATCAAGAGTAGGTTTATAAGCAATTAACGCCTCTGGGCATAAACTTACCCCGCCATAGCCAGTATAATCTGGACTTAAAGGTAAAACAATTTGCTTTAAATCACCATCTTCAGTATATCCACCGTAAGCATTAGCCGCATAAAAATAAATAGTTTGACTACCAGCAGTAACTAAAATATTCCGTTCCGTTAAATTTAAGCCGTAACGCTGATTAAAATCCTTCACCATCACCGAAATAAATGGTGCATAACCTTGAGAAGAACCGTAACGACAAACAACCTCACCATATTCAGAACTAGCTAACAAATCTGCGGTACAGTCCCGCCATAACTGTTCTACCTCTGGTAAAATCAGCGGATTGCCGGCACTTAAATTATATAATTCCTGCCCCTGATTAGCTTTCAGTGTTTCGTTAATATCTTTCATAATCGCTCTCACTCCAGTTAAGTTGGACATTTGAGCGCCGATTTTCGTAAGGGCAGGTTTCATCATGGTTGTGAAAAATTAAATAAATAGTTATCGAGAGATGTATTACTAGATAGTTGCGTCATTTATAATTTTTGACGCTTTTATCCAATTTAAACCAGTGAATGAAATTTTAACAAAATCTCTGACTTCTAAAACTGCAAAAATTATAAAAGCTGATAAATAAAAGCCCCACTTGTGAGGGTGGGGGATTTCTCTTGTAATTGGTACTAATGTACCATGCAGATAAAAATTTGACAAGGGATGGCTCAAAAAAACTATGGGAGTTCATCATAATTAGAAAACTTGAAAATGGGAATTTTGATAAACTCATGGTGATAACTTTCACTTAGGAGAGAGAAATTTTGGAAGTAAAAGCCGCAGTAGCTCATAGTGCAGGTAAACCCCTAACTATTGAAACAGTGCAACTCCAAGCACCACAAGCAGGAGAAGTATTAATAGAAATCAAAGCCAGTGGGGTTTGTCATACAGATGCTTATACCCTTTCCGGTGCAGACCCAGAAGGTTTATTTCCCGCTATTTTAGGTCATGAAGGTGCTGGGGTAGTGGTGGAAGTAGGCAAAGATGTCAAAAGCCTTAAACCCGGAGATCATGTAATTCCTTTATACACACCAGAATGTCGCCAGTGTGATTATTGTTTAAGTTTTAAAACTAACCTCTGTCAAGCAATTCGCGCTACCCAAGGCAAAGGTGTAATGCCCGATGGTACGAGTAGATTTAGTATCGGTGGTGAGATGATACACCATTACATGGGTACTTCCACTTTCGCTAATTATACGGTATTACCAGAAATTGCTGTAGCTAAAATTCGGGAAGATGCCCCATTTGATAAAGTTTGCTACATCGGTTGTGGCGTGACCACTGGTATCGGTGCTGTTATTAATACCGCCAAAGTTGAACCTGGTGCAAATGTCGTAGTTTTCGGTTTGGGTGGCATTGGTCTAAATGTGATCCAAGGGTCACAAATGGTGGGAGCAAATATGATTGTAGGAGTTGATATTAATCCCAAAAAACGCGCCTTAGCTGAGAAATTTGGGATGACACATTTTGTCAATCCCAATGAAATTGCAGGTGATTTAGTGCCTTATTTAGTAGATTTAACTAAAGGTGGTGCTGACTATTCTTTTGAATGTATTGGCAATGTTAAAGTTATGCGTCAAGCATTAGAATGTTGTCATAAAGGTTGGGGTGTAAGTGTAATCATTGGTGTCGCTGGTGCAGGTCAAGAAATTAGCACTCGTCCCTTTCAATTGGTGACTGGGAGAGTTTGGAAAGGTTCAGCCTTTGGTGGTGCAAGAGGACGAACTGATGTCCCAAAAATAGTAGATTGGTATATGGATGGAAAAATAAATATTGATGATTTAATTACTCATGTCATGCCGATTGAAAAAATTAATGATGCTATGGATTTAATGCACAAAGGAGAATCAATTCGTAGTGTGGTGACATTTTAATTTTGTGTAAATGAGAAGCAATGCAAATTTAGCAACAGCTTCTCACCCTATATTATAATTGAATTAAACAGCAGGTTTTGATTATGCAAACACCTAAAATTCAATCAAACGCAGCAAACTTGAGAGAAAACATCTATGAAAGTGATTTTTATGGGTGGACTCAACAACAAGCTAACCTGCTCAAAAATCAACAATGGAATCAGCTTGATTTATCTAATATAATTGAGGAAATTGAATCTTTGGGGAGAAAGGAAAGACAAGAAATAAGAAATAGATTAAGTATCTTAATTGGACATTTATTAAAATGGGAATATCAACCAAGTAAACGTAGTCGTAGTTGGTTAGCAGCAATTCGGATTCAAAGACGGGATATTGTCAAATTATTACATGAAAATCCCAGTCTAAAATCTCAGATAGAAATATTGATTAATGAAGCTTATGAAAATGGTCAGGATTTAGCATCAGGAGAAACAAACTTACCCCTTTCAACTTTTCCTGAAAAATGTAATTATATTTGAGAGGAAATTATCAGCGATCGCTTTTTTCCTGGTGAACCTGCCAACGATGATTTAATGACATAATTAACTGCCCATGACTGATATTAATTTGATTGCTGAATATAAATCCTTTGATGGTAAACTTGGCTTTTATTCTCATGTCTCAAATCTCTGTAAATGTGAGATGCGGTTTTCCGTTTATCAACCACCACAAGCTACACAAAAACCATTACCAGTTTTGTATTTTCTCTCTGGTTTAACTTGCAGAGAAGATGTGTTTATGATTAAAGCAGGGGCGCAATATTGGGCAGCTAAATATGGCATAATTATAGTTGCACCAGATACAAGTCCACGACTGACTGGTACTCCTGGTGAAAATGATGAATGGGATATTGGTACAGGTGCAGGTTTTTATGTAGATGCAACAGCAGAACCTTGGAAATCGCACTATCAAATGTATAGTTATATAGTCCAAGAATTACCCACAGTCATTAACAGTAATTTCCCAACTCAACCAGATCAACAAAGCATTTTTGGTCATTCAATGGGTGGACATGGGGCATTAATTTGTGCAATGAGAAATCCAGATATTTATAAATCAGTATCTGCCTTTGCACCTATTGTTACACCGATGAATTGTGCTTGGGGAAAAAAAGCATTTAGTCTGTATTTGGGTAATAATCAGGAAACTTGGCGTGATTATGATGCCTGTGAATTAGTGCAAAAAGTGGGATATCATAGTTCAATTCTCATTGATCAGGGAACAGCCGATGAATTTTTAAACCATCAATTATTACCAGAAGAATTTATCAACGCCTGTGCTAAGGTAAATCAACCTTTAAACTTCCGTTATCAACCAGGATATGACCATAGTTATTATTTTATTGCTACCTTTGTTGCTGATCATATTCGTCATCATGCGATCGCTTTTGGATTAGAATAGTTACTAAATCATCAGGAGTAAAAACATGGGTTTAGCTGGCATCAGAATTATCTTAGTCGAACCAGCAGGACCATTAAATTTAGGCTCTATTGCTAGAGTTATGAAAAACTTTGGCTTATCTGATTTAGTATTAGTGAATCCTCAATGCGATCGCTCATCTACTGAAGCCTTAAACATGGCCGTTCGCGCTAAAAAAATATTAGCATCTGCCGTGATAGTAGATACATTACCACAAGCATTACAGGGATGCGTCCGCGCCATTGCTACCATTGGCCGTGACTATGATGGAGAACTACCTGTAGAAAATCCTCGTCAAGTATTTCCCTGGTTATTAGCAGAACCAGAAAAACCCGTAGCCTTAATATTTGGTAGAGAAGATCGAGGATTAACAAATCAAGAAATCAACTATGCCCAAAAATTAGTATTTATCCCCACAAACCCCCAATATTCATCTTTAAATTTAGCCACAGCCGTATCAATTTGTTGTTACGAATTATCACAAATAGCGGAAAATTTCATAAATCAAGATATACAAACATCAGAAACCGCTTCCTTAGATATGATTGAACCTTATTATCAAGAATTAGAATCTCTTTTATTATCCATAGGTTATCTTTATCCCCACACAGCAGCAAGTCGCATGGAAAAGTTCCGCCATTTGTATAATCGCGCTCACCTAAAAACTGGAGAAGTGGGAATGCTCAGAGGGATTTTAAAACAAGTACAATGGGCAATAGAAAATCATCATCAAAAATAAGATCCTGTTTGTGAATTGACTTTGTTGCTTTTTTATGTCATAAATTCCTCACGGTTAGTAATAAAAATCATAAACACAAAGAATTTACGGACATCTTTTCTTGATCTGTCGTGTTAGAATACTTGCTTATAACAGCTTTCAGCGGTAGAACGCTTGAAGTACAAGGCTTTGTGATTTACTAATCATTTACCTGCAATATGCTGTATATGAATCCTATTTGAGTTTAAAAAAAACTATCTATAGATTTAACAAAGTTCAACAAAACCAAGCATCAAGATTAATAATATAGTTAAGATTTGATAGTTAATTTTCAGTTTAAACACTTACAAAAAACACAGTCGAGTTGGTCACAAGGAGTAGCAGTGTCAGAATCAAGTGACAAACTAATAGCTGTCTCAAAGCAGCAACCTGTACAGCTTCGTCGCCGGATGCGTCAAGTTCCCAAGGAAAGACAAAAACCCGTTCAGAGACAGCAACAGAGCGCGAAAAAACCCGACAACGTAGCTCTAACAAAGCTGAGTAATAATCCTGCCACCGTCCCCTCTGGCAAACAAAAATCATATTCTCAAGTAGTTGTACCCAAAGCAGTTAAACCTATTCCTAAAGCCAGGACAGCAGTATCAAAACCCGGTACAGGGATAAGAACCGTACGTGTTCCCAAACAGGGAATCTTAAAAACCAATAGGAAAGCATCCCGGAAAACACGGTTAAAGCCAATGGCCAGAACTGTATTGTATATTCTGAGGATGTTAATTGTCGGAGTTGGACTAGGTGCAATTGTGGGTACGCTGTTGTCAATCTTAGATCCTGCTAGTCGCATCACAAGTACCTCCCCATCTCAGACTAATATAAGCCAATCTAATGCTAATAGTTCCGTCAACCCAGGTAGCTTGTATCTATCCCAAGAAATTTTACAGTTAAAAACATCTATTCAAAATTTAGCCACATCTAACCCTACTTTAATCCCAGGGGTGTTTATGGTAGATTTAGATACAGGAGCTTATGTAGATGTTAATAGTAACACTATTTTTCCGGCCGCTAGTACCATTAAAATCCCCATTCTCATTGCTTTCTTCCAGGATGTAGACGCAGGTAAAATTCGCCTGGATGAAATGCTGACTATGGAACAAGACATGGTGGCAGGGGGTTCAGGAAATTTACGCACTCAACAAGTAGGTAGTCAATACACAGCCTTAGATGTGGCAACAAAAATGATTACCATCAGTGATAATACCGCCACAAATATGCTGATTCAGCGACTGGGAGGCCAGGAAGTTTTGAATACCCGTTTTCGCAGTTGGGGATTAATAAACACAGCCATTCGTAACCCTTTACCAGATTTACAAGGTACAAACACCACATCCCCCAAAGAGTTAGGAGAATTAATTGCTAAGGTAAATCAAGGTAATTTAGTGAGTATGCGATCGCGTGATTTAATGTTAGATATTATGCGTCGTACAGAGAGAGATAATCTTCTTCCTTCTGGTTTAGGAGAAGGTGGCCGTGCATACCACAAAACTGGTGATATTGGCACAATGTTAGCAGATGCAGGTTTAGTTGATATCCCCACAGGTAAGCGTTATATAGCTGCTGTCATGGTACAACGTCCCCATAATGATCCCGCAGCAGCAACTTTAATTAGTTCTATTTCTAAATTAGCTTATCAATTCTTTAGTCAAACCGCTGTCACACCTCGTATTCCTACAAATAGTCAACCAACAAATAATTTGCAACCACCTGTTCAACCTTTTATTCAACCTCAAGTCATGAACCCCACAGCACCAAATGGTTTGGTGCAAAATCTCCCCATAGGTACTAATCAAACTCCTGTTACTCCTCAATACTATCGGCCACAATAAAATTCGTAATTCGTAATTAATAAATACTCTAGGACTTACGCACAAGTTACAGAATATCAAACCGCTTCCCTGTCACCTGTTCCCTGTCACCTGTCACCTATACCCGCTGATATCTCATTCCAGGGAGTTGGGACACTAAACCCATTAATTCTAACTGTAATAAAGAACTAGAAACTAAACCAGCATCCATACCCGTTTTTTGGACAATAAAATCAAAGGGTAAAGCATCAACAGCTAAAGTATTTATTACCTGTTGTAATTCTGGTTCTAAATTAGGTTGAATTGGTTGCGGGACTGGATCAGATTTTACTACTGATTTAACGATTGGAGTATCTACATCTATTTGGGGAATTGCACCCAACATAATTAATAATTCACTTAATTGTTGATTAATTAAACCTGCACCTTGACTAATTAATTTTAAACATCCTTGTGATGGTTCATCATCAACTCTTCCGGGTAAAGCGTAAACATCCCGACAAAATTCATTTGCATAGGTTGCAGTAATTAAAGCACCTGATTTTGTTCCCGCTTCCATGACTAATATTGCGCGACTTAAACCAGCAATAATCCGATTTCGACGAGGAAAATGGGTGCGGTTTGGTGCAGTTTTAGCAGGATATTCACTAATTACAATGCCAGATTTTAAAATTTTTTGATATAAATCTTTATTTTTATGGGGATAAATTACATCTACACCTGTTCCCACAACTGCTATAGTTCTACCTCCTGCTTCCATTGCTGCTGTATGACTTTCTGCATCTATTCCATCGGCCATTCCGGAAACAACAGTAAAACCATTTTTTGCTAAAGCAGTGCTAATTTGACGAGTCCATTTAATCCCATATTCTGTTGGTTTACGAGTTCCCACAATTCCTACTAAGGGTTTTTGTCCTGAATTTTCCTGTAAGTCAACTTCACCCCGATAATATAAAATTGGGGGAGGTGTAGGAATTTCTTTTAATAATTGTGGGTATTCTGAATCTGCTGGTGTCCAAAAATGTGAGTTTATTTGTTGATGTTGAACAAGTAGTTGTTCTGGGTTTATTTTACTTCTTTGTTGTACTACCTTTTCTAAAGTTTGAAAACCAAAACCTTCAACTTTGCGTAATTCCGCAGGACTAGCTTTCCAAGCTGTTTCTAAATTATCAAAATGCTGGTGTAATCTTTGTAGTAATATCGGACCAATTCCTGAAATTTGCGACCATGATAACCAGTATTTGCGATCTTCTACTGTAGACATTGAAAAAATAAACCTTTGCGTCTTTGCGTCTTTGCGTGAGCTTTCTATCCTTGTACCAATCTTTGATTTTCCAAATAATCAAACACAGATTTATCACCAATATCTGCGGGAATATTCTGGACAGTCTTCCGTAATGCAAACACTAAAAAAGCAATTACCCAAATTCCTAATAATACTTGTTCTGCTTGCAGTGATAAAATTCCTGCTAAATGTCCTAATAAAAGTAGGGGAACTAAAGGTGTTAAAATTTTAGTTTCTAAGCGATTAAAACAAAAACCTTCTTTAAAGAAAATCCCTGTTAATGCTGCAAAGGTAAAACCAATACCAAATATTGTTAGGGGTTGGTTATAGATGGTAATTGCAAAGGGTTGACTGTCAAAATGTCCAAATATAAAAGCGGAAATACTACCAATTATCCAGAAAAGTTGGAGGATTTGGTGGAGGATTTTCATGTAGATGTGAATTGTGAATAAACTCACTCCTAAAGCTAAACTAAAACAGGTATAAAGAGGGGTAATTGCTTGAATTGCTAAGGGGTTATCTCCATAAAATAAAGCTAAATTACTACCAATGGCAAAGCTAATTGCGGCTATAATTAAACTTGTGCGGTAGATAATTACACCTGTGCGATCATCTTTAGTAATGGTAAATTCGCCAAACTGACCTTGATATACTTCTGGTGCCGGTATTGTTTGTGTAGTCATATTCAAGAATAGATAATAGACTTGCATCAATATTATACAACAATCATAAATATATGCATACAAAACAGGGTATTCTCTTAACCAGTGTTGTTATACCTGGTTTATTAGTAGTATTAATATCACTAAAATAAATAGGTTTAAAAAAACTTAACATAAAAAACTATAGAGTCAGGTTAGATAATAACGACTGATTGATATTATCTATAGTTTACCCCGGAGCAGAAAAATGGATGAACAACAACGCCTTGCTTATTGGCGTGCTAATACAGCTTTAATCAGAAATCTGTTAATTGTTTGGGCTTTAGTCTCCCTAGTTTTTAGTATTTTGTTGGTAGAAACATTAAATAAAATCCAGTTTTTTGGTGTTCCTTTTGGTTTTTGGATGGCGCAACAAGGATCAATTTTAGTGTTTGTGGTTTTAATTTTTATCTATGCTTTCCAAATGGATAAATTAGACCAAAAATATAATAATAAAAAGTGAGGATAAACTGTGTCAGTTGAACTTTGGACAATTTTAATAGTAGGGCTTTCTTTTGCACTTTATATCTACATTGGTTGGCAATCACGGGTAAAGGATACAAAGGATTTTTTTGTTGCTGGCCAGGGTATTCCTTCCATTGCTAATGGTGCAGCAACCGCAGCAGATTGGATGTCTGCGGCTTCGTTTATTTCCATGGCTGGGTTAATTTCTACCTTGGGTTATGATGGTTCAATTTATTTGATGGGATGGACTGGTGGCTATGTTTTATTGGCTTTATTATTAGCCCCATATTTGCGGAAGTTTGGTAAATATACAGTTCCCGATTTTGTAGGAGATCGCTATGAATCAAATATAGCTCGTGTAGTAGCAGTAATTGCAGCTATTTTCGTTTCTTTAACTTACGTTGCTGGGCAAATGCGCGGTGTAGGAATTGTATTTAGCCGATTTTTACAAGTTGATATTAATACTGGTGTAGGGATTGGTATTATTATTGTCGGCTTTTTTGCCATCTTGGGAGGGATGAAAGGCATTACTTGGACACAAGCTGCCCAATATTGTATTTTAATTTTAGCTTATCTAATTCCTGCCATTGCCATTGCTTTTATTCTCACCGGCAATCCTTTCCCTCAATTAGCATTTACCTTTAGTGATGTCGCAGATAAATTAAACCTAATTCAAACAGATTTAGGATTTGCCGAATATACTAAACCTTTTGCTAACAAAACCATGTTGGATGTCCTATTCATCACCATTGCCTTGATGGTAGGAACTGCTGGTTTACCCCATGTAATTGTCCGTTTTTACACTGTAAAAAATGTCCGGGCAGCGCGATTTTCCGCAGGTTGGGCATTATTATTTATCGCCATTCTTTACACTACTGCTCCTGCTGTTTCCATGTTTGCCCGTTATAATTTAATTGATTCTCTCCACAATCGTACAATTGAAGAAGTTAGACAATTAGACTGGGCAAATAAATGGGAAAAAACTAAACTTCTGGTTTTTGAAGATAAAAATAATGATGGTAAATTGCAGTTAACTCCAAATAAAGATACGAATGAAATTGACATTGACAAAGATATTATTGTTCTTTCCACTCCAGAAGTTGCTAAACTTGCACCTTGGGTAGTAGCTTTGGTTGCTGCGGGAGGTTTAGCCGCCGCATTATCAACAGCTTCCGGTTTATTATTGGTAATATCCAGTTCTGTAGCCCATGACCTTTATTATCGCATTTTTGATGAAACGGCTTCAGAAGAAAAACGCGTATTTGTAGGAAGAGTTGTTATTGGATTTGGCTTAGTTATCGCTGGTTATTTTGGTGTAAACCCCCCCGGTTTTGTATCTCAGGTGGTAGCTTTTGCCTTTGGTTTAGCCGCCGCTAGTTTTTTCCCAGTCATAGTATTAGGAATTTTTGATAAACGCACAAATTCCCAAGGTGCAATTGCGGGAATGTTATCAGGTTTAATCTTCACAAGTTTCTACATTATCGGTGTCAAATTTATGGGAATGACACCTTGGTTTTTTGGTGTTTCCGCTGAAGGTATCGGTACTTTAGGGATGATTATTAATTTTATTTTCACCCTGACAGTTTCCCGTTTAACTCCTCCCCCATCGGCGAAAATTCAAGCTTTAGTTGAAGATTTACGCACTCCTAATTTAGAAGAATCTTAATAGGTAATCGGGTAATTAAGAATTACCTAATTACCCAGTTCCTCAATATTCTTCATAACTTGTTGATACAATTCTTTATTGCCTTCCCGATCAAAAATAGCTGCTGCCTTTTGTAAATCTTGTAACGCACTGCGTTTATCTCCCGCAGCAGCAAAGGCATTTCCTCGGTTATTAAAAGCAGGGCCAAAGTTTGGATTTAGACGAATAGCTTGATTATAATCGGCGATCGCCTTTTGTTGATCTCCTTGGGCAGAATAAGCATTTCCCCGATTATTATAGGCTACAGAATAATTTTGATCTATTCTAATCGCCTCAGTATAATCCTCTAACGCCCCGTTTTTATCGCCTTGGGCTGAACGAGCATTTCCGCGATTATTATACGCTTCCGCATAACTTGGTGCTAAACGAATAGCCTCATTATAATCTGTGATTGCAGCCTGTTGATCTCCCAAAGATGCAAAAGCATTACCCCGATTATTATAAGTTTCCGCATCATTAGCATTGAGACGTAAAGCTTGATTATAATCTGCGATCGCTCCCTGTTTATTACCCGTATCAAAATAAGCTAAACCCCGACTTTTAAACGCCGGTGCATACTCAGAATTAAGACTAATTGAACGACTATAAGCAGCAATAGCAGCCTGAGAATTACCCTTAGCGTGTTGATTTTGTCCTTGAATATAAAATTCACCAGCCTTGGATGTTCTAGGTGTAATTCTATTAGGAGGACTGACCCCTACTTCTGTAACTAAAACATCCTGACTGCGATTGCAACCAACTGTTAAAATTCCAGTGAAACTAGCAATTACAACTACGGGAATTATTCTGCCTAACAACTGTTTTTGGTGTGTCAATAACTGCTTTTTCATGGGTTATAATAAATTACTTCTATACTCACAGTAAATGATGGTAAAAATCAACATTTAGTCAAATACAAACCTGTCTAATTGCTGAAACATTCACCTTTACTTATTTCACCTTATAAGTTCCAGCATCAGGTTTAATAAAATCAACACCCTGTGATCATAGCTTCTATGTCTAACGTAAATATTTCTATGATTTTATCTAGGTTATTAAAAATCTAATGTATCAACACCTTCATTTTTTTAATCATCAGATGTTCATAAAATACATTTTTATAAAATGCAAAATTACCAATATTTTTAAATCTGACTTCTTTATTTTCATCTATCAGATAATTTTTATAATTCTCCTATACATACAGCACTTTCCGGTGTAATGAGGTACACTATTGGCGGGCAAGATGCCCACCCCACAAGAGTTTCATTATTATGATTTGTACCTCATAAGAATTAAATATGCTGTAAATTCTGTAGTGCGGGCATCTTGCCCGCTACAATTATAAAAATGAAATAGAAAAAATTGCTTATTTAATCATCATCATCTTGACTTTTAGCAATCAGTCTAACAACCTGAGTGGTTTCAATATCCACATTTAATAATTCCAAATTTTCACCTAATTCTTTTTAACAGAAGAACTTGGTTTTGATGCTGCTATTAATTATAAAACCACTGATTTAATTCCCGCTTTAGCTGCATCCTGTCCCCAAGGAATTGATATCTATTTTGAAAATGTGGGTGGTAAAGTTCTCGATGCTGTTTTAACACAAGTTAACTTAAATGCACGTATTCCTTTATGTGGTTTGATTTATACTTATAATGCTCAAGAACCCGTAACCGGCCCTTATAATTTTAGTCAGATTTTGATGCAGCGAGTGTTATTACAGGGTTTTATTATCACTGATTATGTGCAGAAATTTGATCTTGCTTTTAAAGATATTAGTGCGTGGATACAAGAGAGAAAAATTAAATATCACCAGGAAATTGTTACAGGTTTGGAAAATTCACCCACAGCAATTCTCAAACTTTTTGATGGTGACAAAATAGGTAAATTAATTGTCCAGGTTTCAGAAGAACCATAATCAGAACTCAATACAAAGATCCCCAACTTCCTGAAAAAGCTGGGGATCTCAAAATAAGCTTGGATTTATAGATTAGTAGCGGTTACGATTAAAACCACCACCACGATTACCACCACCACCACTTCTTTCTTCTCTGGGTTTAGCCTTGTTGACTTTCAAGTCCCGTCCCATCCACTCAGCACCATCAAGTGCCTCAATAGCGGATGTTTCTTCATCATCTGTACTCATTTCCACAAAACCAAAACCACGCAGTCTTCCTGTTTCACGGTCAGTAGGTAGTTGAACGCGCTTTACAGTACCGTATTCTGCAAAAACAGCAGTTAGAGTATCTTGGGTAACTTCATAAGAGAGGTTGCCTACATAAATTGACATAGATTTTCTCCAAAATCGTAAGAGTGTAGAGATTTAGATTTCGGAGAAAAGTCTGTAAATACAAAAAGGGAAAAACCTATCAATGTTAAAAACAAACGCCGTCGCCGAATTACTTCTCACCTCACATGATGGCACAAAAATCAAATTTCCGAACAAAAGTTACTAAAACTGTTACATAAAGTTATGTTAACAATTAATTCCGTTGGTTCGCTTAATTTAGTTTAGACTAATCATATTCACATCTAAACCAGTTACACCATTGAGAATGGCTAGGGTTGTATCTGCAAATCTAATTTCTGTATTTCCTCCAACTTGATTTAAAACCAAAGTTTCCTCAGAAATACCAAGTCCCGCAGCACCAGCGATACTAATTACATCAATACCCATCTGAAAATCTAAAATTGTATTAGCTGCATTTGGTAATTCCACGGTGACTATTTGGAACTCGTCAGCACCCGCACCACCAGCAATTAAATTACCACCACCAGTTTGAACAATGAATGTATCATCACCATCGCCACCTAAAGCCCGGTCATTACTACCCAGGTAAAAGGTATCATTTCCATTACCACCTGACATCCGACTACCACCTTTTGCATCGGTAGCATCTAAAGTGTCATTACCTGAACCACCAAAAACGCGATCGCTATCATTGACATATATAATGTCATTACCACTACCTAAAAATGCTCGGTTATCACTAGCATAGTTCTTAATAGCTAAATCAACTTCATCATCACCAGCACCAGTAAATATTTTATCGGCAACGGCTTCTAAATCAAGACCAGCAACTAATTCATCATTTCCCGGAGTTCCCAAAACTAACTTACTTTCCGTGGGGAAAAACGTTATTCCCACGGTACGTTCTAAAATTGGATCTGTAGGAACTAATACTTCAAATGGATTAACAGGTGAACTATCCTCTGTCTCATATCTGAGAACCGCACCTTCTTCAGTAACGACATCAAAACCAACAGTTAATAAATCACCATTAGGTGCAAAAGCTAAACTACCTATGAAATTATTACTGGGTGGTGTATCAGTTGTATAATTTGTAGAAATAGTATCTACTAATTCTGCTGTTGCTAAGTCATAGCGACGAATATCATTAGCAAAATCACTTACATATAAGTCATTATCTTTACCAATAGCTAAACCCAGCAAACTTACAAACCCAAAACTATCTGGTGAAGGTTCAGGAGTTGCAAAAACTGTGGGTGTACTTTCTGCTATTAGCGAGTCATACCGTAATATTTGACTGGGTAAACCTGCGCTAAAATCAGCGGCAGCCTCTCCAGTATCAGGATTAACTGTAGCTACACTACCTTGGGTGGTAACATATAAATCTTCATTAATAAAAAGTAAACCATTCGGTCCATTTAAACCTCCTGGTAAACTATTTCCTTGAGCAAAAACATCAATAAATTCTCCTGTTTCACCGTTATATCTGAGAATTTGATCACTCAAAAAACTAGAAACGTAAAAATTTCCATCGGGTCCAAAAGCTATACCATAAGGACGAATTAAACCCCCGGTTTCATCCTCATCTGTATTTGCATCATCTCCCACAAATACATCAATAAATTCCCCAGTTTGACCATCAAATCTTAGCACAAAAGGAATTCCTGTTCCTGAACCACTAGCTATATACAGGTCGCTTTTACCGTCACCGTTTCCATCGGGTCCAAATAGTAAGGTGTCAGGGTCATCTAGTCCACCCATTCCAGGGGTAATAAACTCACCTAAATAGTTACCTGTAGCAGCATCGAAGCGGAGGACATTATCTCCTCTGGTGTTACCTACTAGAAAACTGGTGTTTCTGTTTAGCATTGTTTTATGAGACTATCAGTGTAAACTGTAACAGTTTATCATGATGGCTAATTTATCTTGTTAAGATAAGTTTAAATTTATAGGGTATGATATTGATTGCAAAAACATACATGAAAACTTATTTTTTATTATCTGAAAAATTTATCCGATTTTATTATTGATTCGATAACTGATTTTTTCAAATTTATCATTCTGACAACAAAATCTTCATAATCTTCTTTTGGATATTTAGGATTAGGTTTTGACTTATATCACTTATGCTACCGTCACATCAGATGATAAATACACATCTTGAATAGCATGAAATAATTTTACACCTTCTTCAAAAGGACGCTGAAAAGTCTTCCTGCCTGAAATTAAACCACTACCACCAGCACGTTTATTAATTACCGCAGTTCGCACCGCTTCTGCAAAATCATTATCACCAGCAGCACCACCAGAATTAATTAATCCTACTCTACCAGCATAACAATTTAAAACTTGATAACGGGTTAAATCTATGGGGTGTTGAGTTGTTAATTCACTGTAAACTCGCTCATCGGTTTTACCATAACCATTTTCTGCAATTTTGCTCATGGCTGGATATCCATGATTACATTTTGGTAACTTCTGTTTAATAATATCTGCCTCAATTGTCACCCCTAAATGATTAGCTTGTCCAGTTAAATCTGCCGCTAAATGATAATCTTGATCTTGCTGAAAATTGCTATTTCTTAAATAACACCAAAGTACCGTAGCCATACCTAATTCATGGGCGTGTTTAAAGGCTTGACTTACTTCTTGAATTTGTCTATCAGCCGCCGGTGAACCAAAATAAATAGTTGCACCTACCGCAGTTGCACCCAAATGCCAAGCTTGCCAAACATCGGCAAACATCACCTGATCAAAATAGTTGGGATAGGTCAATAATTGATTATGATTTAGTTTGACAATTAAGGGGATTTTGTGGGCATATTTGCGGGAAACACTACCTAAAACTCCTAACGTTGTCGCCACAGCATTACAACCAGATTCTATTGCTAATTTGACAATATTTTCTGGGTCAAAATACATCGGATTTGTGGCAAAAGATGCACCAGCGGAATGTTCTACACCTTGATCAACTGGCAAAATAGAAAGATAGCCAGTGTTAGCTAATCTACCCGTAGAATAGATTTGTTGTAAATTTCTGATTACACGCGGAGAGCGATCGCTATTTATCCATACTCGATCAATAAAATCTGCCCCTGGTAAATGTAGCAAATTTGCAGATACTTTAGCTTTGTATGTCAGTAAATCTTCCGCATCTTTACCTAGCAAAGATTCTAGAGAACTGGTTTTTAATAAAGTTGCAGTCATGGTGTTTGGTAAGAATTTTTTACTGATTAAGAAATGTACAAAACCCAAATAAAATTTGAGCCTAGATACTATTACTATTTAAATATTTTTAATTGTGGTTCTGCCTACCACCCATAGACATATATCTCCAGAAGTAATAATTGATTAGTAATCATTTTTATTACCATCATCTCACAACCCCAAAAAATCATTAATCTCTTATCCTGTCACTTTAGCTGGTTAAATTTTTCACCATTTTAGTGAAAGTTTGGTACAAATTACATAAATTACATAAACTATGGTATTATTGACTGCTACAAGTCGCTATATTAACCATGTTTACTGTGGATAATTTACAGGTGCATCGGCTCAAGTCCCAGAGCATCAAAAAAACTTAAATATGAGAGGGTGGAGAAGTTATGTTAGGAGCGATCACAGGTGATATTATTGGCTCAATTTACGAGTTTAATAATATAAAAACTAAGGAATTTCCCTTATTTGACGATAGATGTCATTTTACAGATGATACACTACTCACCCTCGCAGTAGCAGAAGTCATTCTCAACGCAGATGAATTCCCGGATCAAACAAAATATATCGATCAATTCCAATATATTCAACAATTCAAATCCTACTATAGTGAATATTCTTCTGTTGGGTATGATGCCGATTTTATAGCATGGGCAACCTCTAGTAGTATAGAACCATACAAAAGTGCTAGTAATGGTGCAGCGATGAGAGTCAGTCCAGTCGCGTCTGCTTTTGACAATCTCAGTATCGTCTTAGAAGAAGCTAAACGTAGTGCAGAAGTTACTCACAATCATCCAGAAGGAATTAAAGGCGCACAAGCAACAGCCGCTGCTATTTTTTTAGCCCGTACAGGTTATGATAAAAATACTATCAAATCATACATCCAGAAAACTTTTAGTTACAACCTAGAGCCAACTTTAGAACAAATTCGACCTACTTACAAATTAGATTTTTCCTGTCCAGGTTCTGTTCCCCAGGCTATTATGGCATTTCTAGAATCAACTGATTTTGAAGATGCCATTCGGAATGCTATTTCTTTAGGTGGAGATAGTGATACCATTGCCTGTATTGCAGGTGCTATAGCTGAACCATTTTATGGTGGTGTTCCCGAATATATTGCTGAGTGGGTATTTACAAAATTAGACGATCATCTTTGGACTCTCACTGATAAGTTCATGACTCAATATTATGCCTAAACTTAACAATTCATTCCAGGTAAAGCATCTAGAAATTATCTTGAAAACGTGCCAATTAAATTACAATCGAATTTCTTGATATGTCTATATACAAAGATTTTGAATCTCCAAAAAATCAACCAGTTGCAGAAGAACCACCATTAGATTTTGAATTACCCAGGGATGTCATCTTTCCTGATAAAAAATTACCTAATGAACAGCCACAGTTAGAAAATATTTCCCATTTGCGGCAAATAATTTTACTATTACAATGTTTAGAATTATGGTGGGGTGATAGAAATGATTTTTATGCTGCTGGTAATTTAACAATTAACTACAGCAACCGTCAGCCAAAACCAGAAAAATTTCCCGCCCCAGATTTTTTTGTAGTCCGAAATGTAGAGCGCAAACCCCGTCAAAGTTGGGTAGTTTGGCAAGAAGATGGTAAATACCCACATATTATTATTGAATTAACTACAGATAAAAGTTCAGCCATTGATCAAGAATTTAAAAAACAAATTTACCAAGATACTTTTCGTACTCCTGAATATTTTTTGCTTGATCCTAATAACTTAGAGTTGACTGGGTTTATTTTAGTAGGAGGAATTTATCAACCAATAGAAGCTAATAGTCATGGTTGGTTATGGAGTCAGCAGCTAAATTTATATTTAGGTATTCATGAACATCAACTACGCTATTTTACCGATGAAGGATTGATAATTCTTACCCCAGAAGAATTTGCTAAACAAGAAAAACAAAAATCTGAACGTTTCGCTGCTAAACTGCGGGAATTGGGAATTGATCCAGATACAATTTAGAACTTATTTTAGAACCCATTAGCAATCATTTGTATTTCTCTAGCAGCGCAAAATAAGTTAACGTAAATGTAGATATTTTTCTCAATAAATCTCAACAACCTCAAATCTGAACCGTAAACTCCCAGAAATTACTAAATTTGATCATGAACATTTTCAGTAACTTACTTTCTCAACCAGTCCAACCCAAACCAGCACCCAGAAAACGCCGAGGTATTGAAATTAAATCTGCCCGCGAAATTGAAATTATGCGACAATCAGGAAAAATTGTAGCTACAGTTCTCAAGGAAATTTCTGAGTTGGTAGAACCAGGAATGACTACCGCTGACTTAGATGCTCACGCAGAAAAACGCATCCGGGAAATGGGTGCAACGCCTAGTTTTAAAGGATATCACGGTTTTACAGGTTCAATTTGTTCGAGTATTAATAATGAAGTTGTACATGGTATTCCTAGCCGTAAAAAAGTTATTCGCACCGGAGATGTTTTAAAGGTTGATACCGGAGCTTACTATCAGGGATTTCATGGAGATTCTTGTATAACAATTGCCGTGGGAGATGTCACCCCAGAGGCGGCTAGATTGATTAATGTAGCGGAAGAAGCTTTATTTAAAGGGATTGAACAAGTAAAAGCTGGCGCCCATCTTGTAGATATTGCTGGTGCAATTGAAGACTATGTAAAAGCTAATAAATTTAGTGTGGTTGAACAATTTACAGGTCATGGTGTAGGTAGAAATTTACACGAAGAGCCGGCGGTATTTAATTATAGAACTCGTGATATTCCTAATGTGAAATTGCGCGCTGGAATGACTTTAGCAATTGAACCGATTTTGAATGCTGGTTCTAAAAATACCAGAATTTTATCCGATAGATGGACTGCGGTGACTGTTGATAATGCTTTATCTGCTCAGTTTGAACATACTGTTTTGGTAACAGATAACGGTTATGAAATTTTCACCGATAGATCGTTGGTTTAAGCAAGTTAAAAGTCAGCAGAAATATTACCAATTACCAATTACCCATTACCCATTACCCATAAATAATGAATGAAACAGATTTAGCTTTTACGTCAGCTTTAGAATTAGCAAAATTAGTCCGCAGTCGGGAAGTTTCACCTTTAGATTTAGTAGAAGTCTATTTAGAAAGAATTTCACGTTTAAATTCCCAGTTAGGTAGTTATTTTACTATCACAGCCGATTTAGCGATCGCTGATGCTAAAGCCAAAACCGAATTACTAACTACAACTTCCGAACTACCACCATTTTTTGGTGTCCCAATTTCCATTAAAGACTTAACACCCGTAGCAGGTGTTGCTTGTACTTACGGAAATCCAGCCTTAGTTAATAATATTCCTGACTACGATGCTGGAGTAGTTATGAAGCTCAAACAAGCTGGTTTTACAATTTTGGGTAAAACTGCCACCTGTGAATTAGGTTCTTATCCATACACAGAACCTACGGGATTTCCCCCAGCCAGAAACCCTTGGAACTTAGAATATACCCCTGGTGGTTCTAGTGGTGGTGCAGCGGCCTCGGTTGCAGCGGGATTATCTGCGATCGCTCACGGTTCAGATGGTGGTGGTTCAATTCGTGGCCCTGCGGCCTGTTGTGGTATTGTCGGTATCAAACCAGCCAGAGGTAGAATTACTAGCGCCCCAGTAGGTGATAAATTGGGAGGGATAGGTGTTCATGGACCCTTGGCCAGAACCGTCAGTGATGCAGCAGCAATGTTAGATGTGATGTCTGGCTATTTCACTGGTGATCCTTATTGGTTAGAAACTCCACAAACTTCATTTTTAGACTCTACCCAAGTCAAAACATCTCCCTTAAAAATCGCCTTTAGTACCGACATTAAACCTTTTGGAAAAGCAGATGACAACTGTACAGAAGGGGTATTAAAAACTATTAAATTGTTAACAGAATTTGGACATCAAATAGAAGAAAAATATCCTGATTTTAGTGGTCTAGTAGAACCATTTAAAATAGTTTGGCAATCTGGAGTAGCAGCAGCAGGACTACCCCCAGAAGCACTACAACCATTAAATCGCTGGTTATTATCGAGAACAGGTTCTGCGGCTGATTATTTGCAAGCATTAGGCAAAATGCAAACATTTTCACGGCAAATAATCGCCTTTTTTGATCACTTTGATGTCTTAGTTTTACCCGTTTATTTACACTCACCAATTCGTGTAGGTGAATGGGCAAATTTAAGCCCAGAAGAAATATTTGACAATATCATTCACTGGATTGCACCTTGTCCCATAGCCAATGCGACTGGTTTACCTGCGATCGCCATTCCTGTAGGTTTTGATAGCAAAGGTTTACCTATAAGTGTACAGTTAATTGGTAAACCAGCCGCTGAATCTACTTTAATTAGTTTAGCAGCACAATTAGAAGCAGCTAATCCTTGGATTCAACATCGTCCAAATCTATAGTTGGTGATTGGTGATTGGGTAAAATAAAGAATTACGTTCGCGCAGCGTTTCCAAAGGAAATATTACGAATTACCTTGTCTTTTATCAACCACTAAAACTAAACAAAGTGCAGCCACAGCCTTTTCCCATTCTCGACGAACCTTCACATCTTCCACACCATCAAATAAACTAACCAAACGCGGAACAGCTTGTTCTAAAGCCACTGCTGGAACAGGATGATGTAACTCAACTAAATGATTAAGAGTTTCCTGATTATTCAAAAAATTCACAACCCAAGTAGTAGTATGTGCTGGACTATCAGGAACTCGTTTAACACCTAACTCATTTTTTAACCAATCATAAAAAGCTGGTAAATGTTCCGCCAAAACTGCACCAGCAGTTGGTAAAGTTTCCCGTAATAATGTAATATTTAGACTAGCTAATTCTTGGTTTAATACAGGTGAATTAAGAACTTCATCTAAAGGTGTCGAAAGAATAGCTTCTATTTCCGATGCAGAAAAATTGAGATGTTCGGTAAAAGTAGTAATCAAAGATGACATTTTGTAAATCCCCCCAAAATTCAAGCTTTCTTTTAGCTTTATTTTATTTATACAGCAGTTTCTGGGAAGAAAAACCGGAAAATTAGCATCAGCAATTGTATCTCAACTCAAAATTTAGGTGTAATTTACATTGTCATGTTTAAAGGTTTAGCGACAAAATTGCCTCTTGTAGTAACTTTCTGCTTATTAAATACCGCGAATTTTTCACCTGTTGCTGCTGTGGAGACTTGCGAACTGAACACAGTAAAAGCAAGCTATAAAATAGCTGATCGAACTCAGAGAGATAGAGACAGAAGATATTACAATCAAAATGAGTCTAAAGGCAGTGACGGCCGTGCAGGAAGAGAAGGACGTAATGGAGAAAACCAAACTATTTCCGCTAACGGTTCACCAGTAAATCTTGATCTATCAGGCACAAATGGAGAAGATGGAGAAGATGGAGAAAACGCCTTTAGACCTCGATGTGGAAGAGAAGAACGAGCATATTCCAACTCTGATATTCGCGCTGCTGATGGTGGAGATGGGGGAAACGGTGGTAAAGGTGGAGACGGAGGAAATGGTGGTTCTCTCACAGTTTATTTCCGCAATTTAGCAGACTTACAGAATATTTTTGTCCGCACAGTTGGGGGAGAAGGTGGACGAGGTGGCCGTGGTGGTGAAGGAACAAGAGGTTGTAATTGTCGTCGTTCCCGATGGGAAGAAAAAACCTGTACAGGAAGACAATGTACTAATAAAACCTATCGTTGTTATGATGGCACGGATGGCCGAGATGGTAGTTATGGCGGTGATGGTAAACAGGGAAGTTTAGGGACTTTAAGCATCATTAATAGTCAAGAACCATTGCAAAGTGATCAACCAACCATCAAAACCCCTATTTCCCAATTAACAAATCAACAATTTAACCTTTCTAAAAATAAATGGAATCTGCGTCAAGGTGCAACAGCTTTACTTGCACCAGGTTCTGTAATTGCTGATCAATATCGAGAATTTGATCGGCGGTTAGAAAGCACTTTGAAATTAATTTGGCAAGAAAAACAGCCAATTTCTAACTTTGCTGATCAAAATGTCACCCTCACCTTAAATGATAATGAACAAATAGAAATATCCTTCCCAGAAGATATGTGGGTTGACGGGAATGTAGAACTGAAAAATCAGCTAACAGAATATACAGTTAATTATGCTATTCCTAAACAAGAAGTCACCAAATTAGCAGTAGCAGAATTTTCTGGAACAGGGTCAAACCTCAACCTAAAAATAGTTGATTTAGCAAGAAGATCAGATTTAATCAATACTAAGTTTAAGGTAAAATACAGAGGAAAAGATAACTTTTCTGAAGGCTTTGGTTATCAAACTTTCTATGAAGGGGAAATACCAGATTCTTTAGTCAGTCGTAACTATAACCGCTTTACCCTAGATTTAGGCAAGTTAAAAATGCCTAATAAAGCCGTTAGTTCTGGTACAGATGTAGAAATTGAAGTAGTCGCCATACGTTCTTTAGGTGAACGTTCTGCACAACAAACTTTAAGATGGAAAAGTAGAATTCCTAGAAATAGATAAGCTGTTGTGAATTTAATTTGAACAATATAGCGGGCAAGATGCCCGCACCACAATATTCCTAATATTTCAATATAGATAGTTTAGAAAGATGAGCTATTCAATAAATTTGTTGATAGTTAATTATCGGAAGATTTACTTTTATCCTTAGCAATTTGAGCCAGAATATATCCCACAAAATCTAGTAATTGATCTAGAAAAACACCGATAATAGCAATATAAAGTAAAGCATCAATTATATATTTAGGATTACTGGCTTTATAGCCATTCCAAACCAAAAATCCCAAACCCTTTGAACCAGCTAACATTTCCGTAGCAATGACTGTAAACCAAGCTATCCACATACCTGACCTTAAAGCTCTAAAAATGTAATGAATAGCCACACGGAAGTTATTATCTTGTTGCTTAAATTTCTGAATACCTGTAGCAGTTTCGACAATTATTTGCCAAAGAACTCCACTAAAAACTACAAAAATAGCTGCTGTTTCATTCTCTTTAAATAAAATCAGCGCCATGGGTAAAAATGCAATAGAAGGAATACTATTGGGAATTTGAAATAAGCGACTAAATAATTGATAAACTATACCATTTATACCAATGACAAAGCCAATAAATATACCCAAAGCAGCGGCTGGTATGTAACCTACAAATAAACGTTGTAAGGTAGCTAATATGTCTAATAAGATACTATTTTCCATTCCTCAGTTATGCTCTGAAATGTCAGGGAAATCCTCAAGCAGAAATATTTAATTACTGCGGAAAGGAACAGGTAAGAGAGAATTTTAACTCAATTAAATTTATCATTAGTTTAAAATTATGTTTGTGAATTAAATAACAGTTAAAATCTTAAAAATATGAATACAGTATCAAAATAGATATTTGTCAATTAATGATAAAAAACCCTAACTTATTCACAAGTCAGGGATTGATTACCATGATTTTAAGGTTGAATTATTTTCCTATATTCCGTTTCATTTGTTCTAGTTCTTCTTGGGTTTCTAAACGACGAAATTGTTCTTCTAGTTCGTCAAATTTATCATAATAACTACTAGATTGAGTTTGCCAAGGGTTGGTTTCTAAACGCTGTTGAGCTTTATTTTTTTCCCTTGCTTTCTGTGCTTCCGTCGCTTTTGCTTGCACTTCTTGCCGACGCTGTTGAATTTTGCTTAATAGTTCTTGGGACTGGTTAATACGTTCTTTTAAGCCTTGCATTTGTCCCCATTTTTGATTACCTTCCCGCAAAAGTGCATCTTCTCTAGCTTGTGCTGGTTGGACTAAATCATCTCTACCTGCGGCTTTAGCTTTTTGAATACGAATGTGCCAACGTTGTATTTCTTGCGCTGTAGCGAGTATATCATCTTGCGATCGCTTTTCCTGTGCTTGTAAATCTGCAATCAATTTTAGTGTATCTTCTTCTTGCTCCCGTAGCTGTTCTAGCAGCATTTCTAATTCTAAATGGGGATTATTACGCAAGAATTCTTCTAAACGATCTTCTAAAAACCGACTGAAATCATCAAATAAACCCACTGTGAAAACTCCAAATTTTAGGTATGTAATTATTTTATTGTAATAATATTTATAAATAGTGACACGTTTATAGTGTTTATTGGTTTTTATTAGGTTTAGATAATAACGAACCGCAGAGAGGTAGAGGGTAAAGGTATATAGAGATTTTTTGTATCAGAGCTATACTTTCTAATTTTGACATTTTGATTGGGATTTATTAACGGTGTGAGTCATTACAGTATCAAGGATTTCCTTTTAATCTTAAAAAATAATATAGAATTGCATCTACTAGCAAAAATTGAGATATGCGATATCAAGTTAAGCTGAACAAAATAGATCATGTCTATGCAATTTGGTGTCCTGCTTTACCCGGATGCTGGACAGTTGGTGATACGGAACAAGAAGCCTTAGAAAAGATAAAATATGTCATTAAAGATTACTTACAAGGACTTGATGATACTACCAAAAATGCAGAGTTTTATTATATAGATGTATAGTAATAATCTCTATTGTATTTTGATTTTTAAACCTTAAATTGGTGTCACCCAATAGGTAATACCTTGTACTGTTTTATCCCTAAGACCGAATTTTGGTAAACTCTCTTCATCCCAACCAAGATAAGTCCAGTGGGGAGTATCTTTTACCACTGTTTGAAACCAGCCATTTTCATTTAATGCTCGTTTTTGGGCTGGGTTTAATACTCCTAAATCAAGTGCCAAACCCCAGAGATGTTGTGAAGTTCCTGGTGGTGCAACTAAACTGAGAATATTAGTTTCTTTTCCTTGTTTTACTTGTTCTAAGGTACTGTTATTAGTATATTTTTGCCAAAATCTTAACGTAGTTGCATAACTGCGGGTACAATCACCAGAATATCCTGATTTTAAAGGTATATCTATTATACTTCTAGCTTGGTTAAAAGCCTCCGCTGCGGCTGTTTGTAAGTAACATTCTCTCGTACCTTCTACTAAGGTTAATTGTAAATTTTGCTGAAAGGTTTCTGTTTCTTGTTCGTTATCTAGAATAACTTTTGGTGGTAATTTAATTTCTGAGTTTTGGTTAATAAATATAGTTCCATAGGCACGGAGTAAAATATATTCATAGGTATCTGTTGAGGGTATATTTTTTAATTGATAATTAATAGTGTCTAAAAATCTTTGTTGTTCATTTAATTCTTGATTGGGAATAAATTTTTCTGTTGAGGAAATCCGGGTATTATCTCTTCTAGTAACTAGAGAATTAGGTAATGATTGACGACTTTTGATAAAAATGCTAATAGAGACAGTAAAAAGGAAAACGATAAAACTAATTAGAGTTACTTGTATTAATTGTTTTTTTAGTTCAGGGTTCAGTTTCATTGTTGATAAAACATTTTTTTGATAACTGTGATTTAATCCTATATCAAAATAATGTTCATCGAATATTAAGGAAATCAGGATTTATTATTTGATGTAATGATATAGGAATCATAAGTAATTAATCACGATAAAATGTATAAGATAATTTGCCGTGAATATATCAATAAAAATGCAAAATTTAAACTACAGCAGATTTAATACCAATAAGGTACAGACATAAATGATAAAACTCTTGTGGGGTGGGCATCTTGCCCGCCAAGGGTGTACCTCATAACAACGGGAAGTGCTGTATCTACCTTATTATGGTTAGGCGACTTGCTTAAATTTTGACTCCCTCAAACTTTTTAAACATCCTCTCAATCAATAATCAAACCCTGAAAACTGTCATCTGTCACCTAAAAATCCCATTTCCTGCAAACCTTGAAATAACCTTTTCGCCTCTTCAGGATTATCTTTTTCATGGAGATTAATAGCATATTCAAAAGCTGCCATACTATTCTCCAAATCACCAACCTTTAACAAAACCACCCCTAAATTTTGATAAGCTTCTGCATAATCAGGATTTAAAGATATCGCACAATTATAAGCATCAATCGCCTCAACAAACAAACCCATTGCCTTAGAAACCATGCCCAAATTATAATAACCAGTTACAAAACTATCATCAATTTTTAAAGCAGTTGCATAAGCATTTCTTGCTCCTGGTAAATCTCCTGTTGCTTTTAATAAATTACCTAAATTATTATATCCCCCCAATTTTAATAATGGATAAATAGGCAATTTCAACGCCGCTTGATAATAAGAAATAGCCAGAGAGAAATCTTTTAACTGTGTATAGGCAATACCTAAATGATAATTTAATTCATATAAAATATCATAATTTTCTTCTTCTCTATCTTCATTAAGAGAGTTTTTTATTCTCATTGCTTGGGAATCTTTCAACCAACCTGAAGCTTTTTTTTCAGATTTTCTAGAATTACCAACTACCAAATTTAAACCATGGTTTAATAAATCAATTCCTTCATTAACTTTACCTATTTCCACATATATAGCCCCTAATTTACTACAAAGATAAGCATCATCAGGATGAGTAGCAAGAAATTCCTCCATACTAGCTGCGGCTTTAGCGTGTTTATTTTGTTGATTAATTACAGCTTTTTGATATCCAGCGTGCAAAATAGCAACTTTTGGTAAATATCCAACTTGCCAATCAGTTTCTTTCTTTAAAATTGCCATCACACTATCATCAACCAACGCATGATAAGGACTATCAAAACTAATATCTGGATGGTTACGAAATAATCTAGAAACTAGAGAATAGGGTGATTGAGTTGCACCAACTTCTTGACGGACAAGATTAATTAATAAATAATCGTCAATATTAATAGCTTCTCTAATTTGTGGCACAATTTCTGGCGTGAGAGTTTCATCAGCATCTAACACCAAAATCCAATCACCAGTGACATATTTTAACGCCTCGTTACGAGCTTTGCTAAAATCATTGCACCACGGAAAATAATGTAATTTAGCACCAAATTGTTGAGCAATTTCTGGTGTTTTATCAGTTGAACCCGTATCTAGAACTACAATTTCATCTACTACATTTTTTACACTTTCTAGGCATTTTGGTAATGCAACTTCTTCATTTTTAACAATCATGCACAAACTTAGTTTCATGATGCTAATATTAATTAATTCTTAATGTGTAATTCGTAATTATTAGTTATTAATCAAGGAAAAACTGTCGGATTACAAAGACATAATTAAATCTGCAAAACCATACACACTGATAATCAGTAAAAGTAAAGATGTGACTATAGTAATTAGTCTTTGAGATGAAGTTGGATGAGCGTGGTTGGTGGTAGAAATTGCCTCCCGGATTAAAATAGAAATTGATGCTCCTAAAACAAAGCTTAAACCCAAAATTAAATAAGGTTTATCTGGTGTAATTGTTGAGATCATTAACATGGCGATCGCCAATGATAACATCAACAGTTCAATAAATCTTGGGGGATTATATTGACTAGATAAAATTAAAGTATTTACCCAAAAATTCCATATTCTCATAATTAGTCATTGGTGATTGGTGATTGGTGATTGGTAACAACTGTCACCTGTCACCTGTCACCTCAGAAACTAACGTACCCCAGCTTTTACACCAGTACCATTTTTCTGTGCAGCATCTTCTGGAAGTTCCACACCAAAGGTGCGAGCAAAAACTTTTTCTACTTTATATCCAGAATCAATAGATTCTAACGGATCTTTCCGCAAACGGTGACGCAGACATAAAGTAATTACCCGCCGAATATCATCAACGGTGACATCTGTGCGTCCTTCAAAAGCAGTCAAAGCTTTAGCAGCGCGGTTGCTAACAATATCACCACGCAAACCATCCACATCTAATTCTGAACAAACTTCAGAAATCTTCACCCGCAGTTCATAGTCAAGGTTAACTTGGGGTAACAATTCCTGCGCTTGGACAATTTTTTGTTGTAATGCTTCCTGGTCAGCTTTGTGCTGTTCCAAATATACAGCGGGGTTTTGGTCAAATTCTCCCCGTTGTTCCACAATTTGCACCCGTAAAGCAGGTTCTTTCACGGTGTGAATTTCCGCGTGCATCCCAAACCGGTCTAGTAACTGAGGACGCAATTCACCTTCTTCTGGGTTTCCTGAACCCACCAACACAAACCGCGCTGGGTGACGGATAGAAATACCTTCCCGTTCTACGGTGTTCCAACCACTAGCAGCAGAGTCGAGGAGGACATCCACCAAGTGGTCATCTAACAGGTTGACCTCATCTACATAGAGGATACCTCTGTTAGCCTTAGCTAAAAGACCTGGTTCAAAAGCCTTCACACCTTCAGACAGAGCTTTTTCGATGTCAATCGTACCGCAAACCCGGTCTTCAGTAGCACCCAATGGTAAATCTACCATTTGTACTTTTTTGTGAGCTACGGGAATTTCTAACCCTTGCGCTACTTGTTGACGAACCTCATCGCTCATCAAGTCCGTGTCGCTGGGATCACTGTTGAAGGGGTCATTGGCAACTACTGGTATTTCTGGCAACAAATCTGCCAAAGCACGGATAGTAGTAGATTTACCGGTGCCGCGATCGCCCATGATCATTACACCACCAATTTTGGGATCAATCACATTTAACAGCAGCGCCAGTTTCATTTCTTCCTGGCCGACAATAGCAGTAAATGGAAAAACCGCGCGACGCGCACTTGCTGTAGTTTGAGCAGTTGAAGTCACTAAATTACCTTAACAATATTTTTCTGATTACAACTTCTTATTTTGACATATTTAGGGGCATTAGACACGAGGCATAAATTCTTACCAATTGCCAACTGAATAGAGACGCTACATTTAACGCCTCTATGTAGTTTTAATTACTGAAAATTGTCTATTCTATAGCTTTAACCCCGGCTAAATCTAAAATTGGTGCGATCAAATCTTCTCGTTTTACTGCCATAATATGTACACCTTGACAGATACTTTTGGCATTTTGGATCTGTTCGGCGGCAATTTTCATCCCTTCTGCTAATGGTTGTTTGGCTTTTTCTAACCTGTCAATAATATGATCAGGAATATTTACACCAGGAACGGCTTTATTAATGAATTGAGCATTTTTGGCAGATTTTAACAGAAAAATTCCTGCTAGAATTGGTTTGTTGTAACGGGATGCAATTTGATCCATGAACTTTTCTAATTTTTCAAAATCTGTAATTAATTGACTTTGAAAAAATTGCGCTCCCGCTTCTATTTTTTTTTCAAATCGGCTTTGTAAACCTGACCAACTTTTAGATTGGGGGTCTACTGCTGCACCGGGAAATAAATCTAAGGTGCCATCTTTTAAAGGTTTCTGGTTAAAATTAAACCCTTCATTCATGTTTCTAATTAACCGCAAAAGACGGATAGATTCTAAATCAAATACTGGTTTAGCATCGGGATGATCACCTGCTTTTACAGGATCACCAGTGAGGGCTAAAATGTTACGAATACCTAAAGCATGAGCGCCCATTAAATCTGCTTGTAATCCAATTCTATTGCGATCGCGGCACGCCATCTGACAAATTGGTTCAATTCCTTGTTGCAATAAAATCACCGAAGCTGCTAGAGACGACATCCCCAATACAGCACGACTTCCATCGGTAATATTCACAGCATGAACTCTCCCCTTAAGAGTCGCTGTCATTTCAATCATGTGTGTGGGATCTCCCCCTTTTGGGGGTGATACTTCAGCAGTAACCAGAAAATCTCCTGCTACTACGGCTTTACGGAAGTTATTTAAAGCACTGGTGCTATGGCTATCCTGCATAGTTCAATTTTAATTTTCAGGTTTTCATCAAAAGTGACATCAAGTCACACTTTCTAGATTAAACCTTAGATTATCCAGATCCCCGACTTCTTCAAGAAGTAAGGGATCTTTTATATGCAAATTTACAACCGCGCTGTATAACCTAAAGCTGATTTTACATCTGCTAAAGTTTGATTGGCGATCGCCTCTGCTTTTTCTCTACCATCTTTTAACACTGACTCTAAATAACCTTTTTCGTCCATCACTTCCTTATATTTATCCTGAATGGGTTTTAAAGCATTAATTGTAGTTTCCGCTAATAAGGGTTTAAATTGACCCCAACCCATATCTGCACATTCAGTCTCTACTGCTTCCTTAGTTTTTCCAGACAGCAGCATATACAGAGTTAACAGGTTATTACATTCGGGACGGTCTGGTTCATCAAAGCTTAAACCCCGCACTGGATCAGTCTTACAGCGTTTAATTTTATTAGCAATTTGATCTGGAGGATCTAAAACATTAATTCTGCTTAACTCCGAAGGATCAGATTTTGACATCTTCTTTTTCCCATCAGTTAAACTCATTATCCTTGCACCGTCCCTCCTAATTAAAGGATTGGGTAATTTTAACAATGGTTTATCCTTAGCAAATTGATGGTTAAACCTGTTGACAATATCCCGCGCTAATTCTAAATGTTGCTTTTGGTCGTCACCCACAGGCACTTTATCTGCTTGATAAAGTAAAATATCCGCAGCCATCAAAACTGGATAAGTCAACAAACCTGCACTAACATTCTCCGCTTGTTTAACGGCTTTTTCCTTAAATTGAATCATATCCTGCAACCAATTTAAGGGAGTGATGCAATTTAGCAACCAACAGAGTTCACTGTGTGCAGAAACATGAGACTGGACAAAAATGTGAGAATGTTGTAAATCAATGCCACAGGCTAAATATAAAGCAGCGATGGTGTAAGTATCAGCCGCTAAGGTGGCGGGGTTATGTGGTACGGTAATGGCGTGTAAATCTACCACACAAAAGAAATTTTCATACTGATCTTGAATTTCCACCCAGTTGCGAATAGCACCCAAGTAATTACCCAAGTGTAAATTACCAGTTGGTTGAACTCCCGACAGAACGCGCTGCTTACCCATAATTATTAGTTAGTTATCTCCTCTTCCCCGCTTTGTGAATTTGGCGGTTACAAGACCTATTTTAGTGGTCATTGGGGATTCGTGATGGGGGATTGGTTAATATAACTTGAGTAAAAAGACCCAAATTCTAATGAGGATTTGGGTCGCAGTAATTAATTTTGTTCTAATTCCAAACTATACAATTAAATTTACTCAGCATTTTGTATGTTTGGTAACACAAAAAAATAAAGTATAGAAATAGATTATGTATTACATCTGAAACGAGGATTTGGTTGCAGTAGTTAATTTTGTTCTAACTTGTCCGCACTGAGTCTTTAGTCTACTTGCCTCCTTTCTCTCGTTTCAGGTCTAATAAAACGTTTGGAGGCTTTATGAACTTTTCCAAAAAAGAGCAAGTTTTAGCGTTTGTTGTATTAACTTTAGTTTTTGGTTCATTAGTTTTAGCAGTAATTGATCCCTCAACTCGTGGAACATTTACAGATTTGACCAAAGTCGCAGTAGGAACTTACATAGGTTTCCATATACCTGCACCAACTCAGAAAAATTAGCTTTTCAGCTAAATCTATAATCCCTACTTGTTAGACCTCTTGCTAAAGTTTCTTGTATTCTTCCTAGACTTTTGCAAGAAGTCTATTACTGACTTGTCGGTCTAAGATTATCTATCTTCCTATCTTCTTTCTTCTTCCTTCGTGTTCTTCGTGTTCTTCGTGTCTTCGTGGTTCATTAAAATAGAATTTATTTGATTTTGGGTAGCAATTATGATCATAATTGTAGTAATTCTACATCTACTTGGAAAAACTTGGCTAAAGCCTGAGCTTGATTTTTATTTATTGGTAACTGATTATTAATAATCTGAGTAACTATCTCCGGTGAACCGATCACCTCAACTAAATCTTCTGGTGTCACATTTTGCGCTTCCATTAAGTGCAGTAACATAGAATGTGGTGTTCCTTGAGGTATGGGATAATTTTCTTCTTCAAATTTGGATATTAATGTTACCAATAATTCCAATAATGCTTTTTCCTCTGGAGTGAGATGGGAACGGTGTTCTAAATCTTGTACAATAGCAATAGCATTTTCATTTTCTGCTTCAGTTGTGATCACTTTTGGTTGATATTGAGCAAGTAAAGCACCGTAGGACTCTGGGTTAAAAGTAAGGGTCATTTTTCCATTTTCCTTGATCGTATTCAGCATGATTTAAAATATATTTTATATAAATTCTTTGACTAGCATAGACAATATCAACTATTAAACGATAGTTATTTCCTCTAATATTAAAAACAGTAAAATTTCCTACTGATTCAGCACTTTTATAAAATGATTGGACTTCAATTAAGTTTTGCCATTGAGCTTTACTTGCTACTCTATACCAGTCATAAAGTGCGTCGCAGGAATCAGCATGGTTTAAACAGAAATCTCGCAAAATTTTCCGACTAATAACATTCACTCCTGTTTAAATCCCCATATTTTTCGATAGCTGAGATAATTATAATACCTTGTCCATATTTTGTCTATATATAAATTTATAAATCTGTATCTCCAGATGGATAAAACCTAACTTCCTAATTTTTTATAATTTACAACTAAATGGGTTTTTAAGATACAGCAAATCACAGGAATATGCTTGATGAAAGCTTTATTAATCTGGCCGATAATGCCTAATTCTTTCTGGTCTTATCAAGAAACTCTTGATTTAGCTGGATTACGTGCGACAAATCCCCCATTGGGTTTGATCACAGTAGCAGCAATGTTACCAAGTGATTGGGAAATAAGATTGTGCGATCGCAATGTGAGTCTAGAAACTGATGCAGATTGGCAATGGTGCGATCTTGTGATTATATCTGCCATGATTATCCAAAAACAGGATTTTGGTGAATTAATTCAAACAGGTAAAAAGTTAGGTAAAAAAGTTGCCGTTGGTGGACCATTTCCCACATCTGTACCAGAATTTGCTTTAGCAGCAGGAGCAGATTATTTAATTTTAGATGAAGGGGAATGTACAATTCCCATGTTTTTAAATGCTTTGGAAAATCGAGAAGAAAGGGGTATTTTCCGCGCTACAGAAAAACCAGATGTTACCCAAACTCCCATTCCTCGTTTTGATTTACTTAATTTAAATGCCTATTATGCAATCACGGTACAATTTTCTAGAGGTTGTCCTTTTCAATGTGAATTTTGTGATATCATTACTCTTTTTGGTCGCAAACCCCGCACGAAAACACCAGCCCAAATTCTGGCAGAATTAGAAGTATTATATCAAATGGGTTGGCATCGTTATATATTTATAGTTGATGATAATTTTATTGGTAATAAACGTAACGCTAAAGTCTTTTTAAAGGAACTAATTCCTTGGATGAAAAAACGCAATTATCCCTTTAGTTTTATTACAGAAGCTTCTTTAAATTTAGCAGAAGATGATGAATTACTAGAATTGATGGTGGAAGCTGGTTTTGTCACGGTATTTATGGGCATTGAAACCCCTGATATTGCAAGTTTAGCGGGAGTTAACAAAGAACAAAATACCCGCAATTCTTTAATAGCATCCTGTGATAAAATTACCAAATCAGGTTTACAAATTATGTCTGGTTTTATCTTGGGATTTGATGGTGAAAAACCTGGTGCTGGTAAACGCATTCAAGAGTTTGTGGAAGCGACCAGTATTCCCCAAGCGCATCTCAGTTTACTACAAGCATTACCAAATACGGCAATGTGGACTCGTCTGCAAAAAGAAGGACGTTTAATAGATGGTTTAGGTAAATATTTTACTTCTCAAAAATCTTTAATGAATTTTGTTCCCACCCGGCCAATGTCGGAAATTGTTAACGAGTTTATTGAGACTTTTTGGAATTTATATGAACCCTTACCTTATCTGAAACGTACTTTTCATCACTTTCAAAAAATGCAAGGTTGGCGACCTCAATATAATCGTCATTATCGCACTTTAACTACAGCAGAATGGCATTTTGTAATAGCTATTTGTTGGCGACAAGGAATTTTACGTTCTACCCGATTTCATTTTTGGTGGCAATTACTAATCATAGGATTGAGTAAACCTAATTTATTGTATGATTATTTAATTACCTTGGGTATAGGTGAGCATTTCTTTACTTTGCGTCAAGAGGTGAAAGCGGAACTAGAAGCAGAATTGGTAGTATTAAAGCAACAAGAACAACAGAATCAAGAAAATGCCAGTTTACAGTTAGAGACAGTGAATTAATTTTAACCAAAATGAATCACTAAGCCGGGGAAACTTTCATAAATAAGATAGGATTGTTATATTAGCTTTAATCAACCAAGCCATAACATCTCTACTCAAAAATGCCCCAGGTTTTAGAACAGTCAATTAAAATTAACGCTCCTGCCACTTTAGTGGAACAATGTTTAACAGATTTAACTTTAATGCACCAATGGTTAAACCCTGTTCTCCGTTGTGAACCTGTGGGAAAAGTATGGAGTACGGAAATAGGTAGTCGCAGTCGGTTTATGATTCAAATTCCTATAATTCAACCTACTTTAAACACCGTAGTGATCGAAAGACAACCAGGTTTAGTAGTCTGGGGTTTTAAAGGCTTTTTCCAAGGTAGTGATCGCTGGGAATGTCAACCACTACCCAAAGGTACACTTTTAGTTAACCGCTTTGAGTTTAAAATTCCTAACCCCGTTGTCAGTTGGGGTTTTAATACCTTCGCTGCATCTTGGACAAAAGCAGATATGAAAGCACAACTCAAAAGATTTAAACGAGTCGCAGAAGAATTAGCTTGTTTACCAAAGTATGTGGAATAGCTGTTCAGTCAAAACTGTCACCTGTCACCAGCTTTGCAAATTCTAAAGCTTCCTCCATAGTGTTAATTTTACCTTCAGCTTGAGCGATCGCAATCTCACTTAAAATTTTACCCACCAATGGGGAAGCGGGAATATTTAAGGATAAAATCACATCCTTACCACTTACCAACGGTGTAGGATGCGCTACCAAATCATTAGGTTTTAAATAACGGTTGATCAAAGGTTCATAAACCTGTAAAGTATCATTCTTAACTTTAAGTATATCATCTGCTAAGGCAAAAACAAGAGTAGCACTAAACACACTACCCACATCCTGAAAGAAAAAATACTGTTCTCGTAAAGACAGATGATCAGCTTTTTGCAATTGGGGAAACAACCGCAAAATCGTAGTTACACCGCGAATTTCCGCCCGACTATAGGTAATTTCCAAAAGTTCTGTTTCCGCTATTTCTGGGTTTTTGTGAACTAAACAAGCTAATTTAGCAATACCTAACCAGGAGGTTTTGATAGTATCACGGACTGGTCTTTCTAGTTCTTCACCCAACTGAGGAAAGTTCTGTTTAATGACCTCAACAGCTTGATCAACTACTTTGAGTATCTGCAAGTTTTCACTGACTACATGAGTAAAAAAAGTAGCTAATAATCCATCTTCTCCAGCATTAATTAACCATTGCGTACCTTGTTTAATGTCTAATAAATAACCAATTTCTACCCGTATTCTTTCGTAAGCAACTTTACTGATATCTGCGGCTAAAGTACGAATAGTGGCTTGGGTAGTGGGTTCAATGGTAAAATTTAATTGGGCAGCTTGACGATAAGCACGCATTAACCGTAAAGGATCATCTTGGAGATTTTGCGGTGATATCATTCGTAAAATACCAGTTTTGATATCTGCACAACCTTGGAGGGGATCTATAATTTCTTGGGTGTGGGGATTGTAGGCGATCGCATTGATGGTAAAATCTCTTCTGTGTAAGTCTGTAAATAAACTCTCCCCTTCCTGTTGAGCAAAATCAGCTGTAGCATGAGGGAATACTACACGAGCAATGTTTCGTTCTGCATCTAGTAACACAAACCCAGCTTGATAATGTTTGGCGATCGCCCGCGCCACTTTCACCGCATGATCTGGGATAATAAAATCTAAATCTAAATATTCTCGACTTCTACCTAAAATTGCATCCCGTACCGCACCACCCACCATATAAGCTGGTTTTGGTAAAAGTTCTAAGCTAAACGGCCAATTTTGGGGATGTAAACGATCAACAATTGAATTATTCATTTTAGGTAATTTAGCATTCAGCATTTAGCTTTTTATTCTTCAATTATTAACATTGTCATAAAAATCAATCTACCAATTAATGCTTAACATTTTTTCCTAAGCTAGATTAATATAAAGGTTCTAGGAGTTGGTTCTATTATGTGTATTTGCGTGAATTGCCACTATGTAGACCGTTGTGTAACCTACAATGCTGTAGAAGCACAGCATCAACAACCTCATTTAACGGAAACTCCCGATTTTGACCCCAATGAACCCTCAATTAATGTTAATATTCGCACAAATGATGACATTATTGAAATGGAATGGGATGTTGTTGGTTGTCTGAGTTTTAAATCAGAAATGGGTAAATGGTCTAAGTTACGTCCTGGTGAGTTAGTACCTACTTGAATTTGAGATTTTAGATTTAAGATTTTTTGTAGAGATGTTTTCTAGAATGTCTCTACTTTATAATGGTTAAATTGGTGATGAGTTATGAAGGAACGAACCACAGAGGCACAGAGGACACGGAGGAAGAGGTTTTGGGAAGATTTTATATTATGATTATATATCAATAGTTTTTTTAATTAGTTATTTTGGTTAATCATCTAGTGTCTATTAGTTCTGATAAATACGCTTTAGCGTTACATACTACTACACCGGAATTAGGTTTAGTTATTAGTAATTTTGCGGGTGATAAACGCACCCATGTTTGGAATTTGGGAAGGGAGTTATCTAGTTTAATTCATCAATATCTGATTGATTTAATTAAACCCCAAAGTTGGCAAGATTTGGAATTTATCGCCGTTGCTAAGGGTCCCGGTGGGTTTACGGGAACTCGGATCGGTGTTGTCACTGCTAGGACTTTGGGACAACAGTTAGAAATTCCGGTTTTTGCTGTTTCTACTTTAGCTGCTTTTGCTTGGCAACACAAGGATAATTTTAATCAAAAAGAATCAATTATTGCAGTAGAAATGCCAGCACAACGAGGTCAAGTTTTTGGGGCAATTTATCAAGTTAATGCTGATAATTCTAGTATTAATGCTTTATTAGAAGATACTGTCTTTACTCCTGAAAAATGGCAGGAAGTTTTAGAAAATTGGCAGACGGAATATCATTTAATTTCTGCAAAATCTGATTTAGCTGTTACTGTTAGTAGTATTTTAGAATTAGCTTATTTAGATTATCAACAAGGTAAAAAACCTCATTGGGCTGATGCTTTACCTTATTATGGACAGCATCCTGTTGATATTTAGGAATAACATTCAAAAGTCAAGGGTGAGTGCCATGACTGTAGAGGATTTTAGTATATGTTAAAATCTTTTCAGAACCAGAAACAGAAATATAAACCAGATGAAAATCAAAGCAATTATTTATCCTGCTGAAGAAGGTGGTTATTGGGCTGAAGTACCTGCTCTACCTGGATTTATAACAGAAGGAGATACAATGGAGGAATTAATTAATAATCTTCAAGACGCTATACAAGGTTGGCTAGAAGTAGCTAATGAAATCCAAACACCTGATCCTATATCACAGGTGATAGAAATTGCAGTATGAAATCCATTTCAGGAAAAAATCTCTGTAAAATTGTTGAGAAAAAAGCCTGATGAAAGTAAAATTATACCTATTCTTGTACATCGGAATCAAGATTTAAAGCTTGGTACTTTAAAATCAATTATGAAAATAGCTGAATTACTAGAAGATGATTTATAATTAGGGTTTATTTTTGAGTTTATGGAAGTGTGATCGCACAAATGCTCCCTATGAATCACATTTGTGTTGAGATATGGAAAATGCGATCGCCTTTTTATTGAGATGTAGAAAGTGCGATCGCTTTTGGGGATGATGGAATGCTGATCCAGCAACCGTTATAAGTTCTTGAAATTCTGACTTATGACTCCTCGATTTCCTCTAATTTAGAATGTCTTTCTATTGCTAATTGAATTAATTGATCTACTAATTCTGTAAAGGAAATTCCTGTCTTTTCCCACAGTTGTGGATACATACTTGTAGATGTAAAACCTGGAAAGGTGTTAATTTCATTAATTAAAATTTCTCCCGTAGCTTCAACATAGAAAAAGTCTACTCTTGATAAACCAGCACCATCTACAGCTAAAAATGCTTTTACTGCTAGTTCTTGAATTTTGGGGACAATATTTTTTGGTAAAGATGCAGGAATAAATAAATCTGCTTTACCTTGAGTATATTTGGTTTCATAATCGTAAAAATCACTATTAAAGGTAATTTCACCAATTACAGAAGCTTTGGGATTATCATTACCTAAAACCGCACATTCTACTTCTCTAGCTACTACCCCCGCTTCTACTATTATGCGTCTATCATAACTAGCTGCATTATCTAAAGCTGCTTCTAATTCTTGACGCGATCGCACTTTCGCAATTCCTACCGATGAACCTAAATTAGCAGGTTTGACAAAACAAGGATAACCTAAACTTGCTTCGATTTCATCACACAATTTCGGAAATATACAAGGGTTTGACCAAATTTGATCTCTGGTTATAGCTTTGTATTTTACTTGGGGTATTCCCGCTTGTGCAAATGCGGTTTTCATGGCAATTTTATCCATTCCCACCGCTGAACCTAACACCCCAGAACCCACAAAGGGAACTTGCATCAAAGTTAATAAACCTTGAATTGTTCCATCTTCCCCATTTGGTCCGTGGAGAACCGGAAACCACAGATCAATGTCTGCTGCTTGGGGGGGAAATTGCCATAAATTAGCAGTTTGAGAATCATTTTCTGTGGGTTTACCTGATGTTAAAACCTGTTGTGCTGTTTCTCCAGCTTGCCAAACCCCATTTTTTTGGATGTAAAAAGGTGTAACTTCGTATTTTTGACTATTTTCACCTGAACTTAAAGCATTAGCGATCGCCTTTGCAGAAATTATTGATACTTCATGTTCTCCCGAACGTCCACCAAATAACAAACCCACCCGCAACTTAGACATAGTTTGTACCTCTACACTATCTAAAGCAGATAGCGTACCACAGGGAAGGTAAATTCAGATCCCCAACTTCTTTTATTTTGTCTAGGGTAAGATCCCCGACTTCTTTTTTTATCTTGCCAATAAATAATTAATTCTTGTCAAAAGTAGGGGGTCTAAATAGAGTTTTGAATTGAATCATGCTATAATAAATAACTGACTTAAAAATGAGGTGATTTGTATGGTAACTCTAGCACCTACTGAAACTAAAAATATCATTCTCAACAATCTTTCTTGGCATACATTTGAAAGTATTTTAGAAGAAACAGGTAGTAATCGTCATCATCGTTTCACTTATGATCAGGGAAAACTAGAAATCATGACTCCTTTAATGCCTCATGAACATAATAAAAGATTACTAGAGAAACTAATTGATACTTTAGTAGAAGAATTAAATCTGAATGTTAAAAGCACAGGTTCATTAACTTGTAAACGGGAAGATTTAGCTAAGGGTGTAGAACCTGATTCTAGTTTCTATATTCAAAATGAACCAATTATGAGAAACAAACAAAATTTAGATTTAACTCAAGATCCTCCCCCAGATTTAGTCATAGAAGTTGATTATAGTAGTGCTTCCATTGATAAATTACCAATTTATTTAGCATTAGGTGTTCCCGAAGTTTGGCGTTATGATTCTCCTATCATGCAAATTTATCATTTATCTGATGGTAAATATGAGATTTGTAATAGTTCTCCCACCTTTGCAAATTTACCTTTAAATACAGAGATTCCCAAGTTTTTAGCTGCCAGTTTAGAAATAGGTGAAGTGGCGATGATTCGTAGTTTTAGGAGTTGGATAAAAAAGCAGATGATATAGTAGAATCTGATTTTACTGATTATTTATCTAACTTAGAAGATTATGAACAACGTTTGGCCAGTGGTGAAATTAAGTGGTAGATATTAATGGGATAAAATTAACCAAGGAGAAAAATGAGTTATCGAAATATCATTACAATTGAACCTGATAAACGTGGTGGTAAACCCTGTATTAGAAGAATGAGAATTACAGTATATGATGTTTTAGGTTGGTTAGCTGCGGGAATGTCTCATGCAGAAATTTTAGATGATTTCCCAGAGTTAACAGAGGAAGATATTAAAGCTTGTTTAGAATTTGCCGCTGATAGAGAACATCACTAACTCATACAATCATAATAGAATTATGCTGAGTATTTACAGTATGGCAATTGATTCGACATTAGGAATTGCTCGTCATTATTATTTGAGTGCAGATGGCAACTTTAATAATTCTGTAGGTTGGGGTTCTGCTGGAGTTGAATGGAATGGAACTGTAGAACTCACGGAAGAAGAATTAAAGCGTGTTCATGAATATACAGATTTATTTGGTGAATATAATATACATTCCAATAACTGCGAAATGTTCGCTTGGTATGTAAAAACTGGTAAAAGATTTTCTGGACAAACACAAGAAATTAGAGTCACAAAATTTGGCGCAGCCTTAGTACAATTAGTTCAACCAGTACATACTGTTCGTAGTATTAAATATCTAGAAATTGAAAAGTCAATAGTCAACCATCTAGAAGATAATGTAAAGGAAATTAGACAGAAAAAACTAATTGAACAACAAGCAGAAAGAGATGATTTTTGGGCTAGACGAGATGCAGAAAGAAAATAAAAAGATAATCAATAATTGTAGGTTGGGTTAAGTGAAGCGCAACCCAACAGCAAAGGACTGGTTAATGTTGGGTTTCCTTACGTCAAACAAACCTACTGTACTCTTGATAGTGACGATACAATTTAAGCAATAACCCACACCTTCCCCTTTCCGCGACTCTGCATAATCAAAAATCACTCCACCGCATCAAACCAAATCGGCGTAGAATCATCAACTTTACCATTATAATTAACAGTAATTTCCTGACCTTGTAAAATATACTTATGGGCAATAATTTCTATAACCTGTTCATCAAACTTTTTTCTATAAAAAGCATTCGGACGATAGGAATGATTAAAAAGAGAAGCAAATCCTAAAGCTATAGCACAACTTTCTCCATGCCAATCAAAATAATAATTACATAATACAGTTTTACCAATTAACTTAACTTGTTGTTTAGGAATAACAATCACAGGAGAAATTTCAATTATTTCACCTTGATCAAAATCTTGATCAGCAAAAATACCTCTACCTTTAATTTCTGTATCACGAACTACTAACATAAATCAATTCTGTCTAATTAGGGCAAGATTTTTTTCTGTAACTAATCAGGCCAAACGCAGAGAAAATAAATGTTTTTGTGCATGATTTATCATCACTCTATTTACTATAACAATTCTCAAAAATTCCTGGAAATAAGTAATCTGACTTGTTTAATAAATTAGCTATCTAAGTTAAGCAGTTTATGTTATTATAAATATCCCATGCTAACAATCATTGGTTGTGGAAATCTCAATCGTAATGACGACGCTGTAGGGGTAATTATTGCCCAACGTTTACAGCAATATCTCGCTCAAAATCCTCACCCCCAAGTCCGCATTTTTGATTGTGGTACTGCGGGAATGGAGGTGATGTTTCAAGCCAAAGGAAGTGAAAAATTAATTATTTTGGATGCCAGTTGCACAGATTCAGAACCAGGTGCTATATTTAAAGTCCCAGGGAAAGAATTGGAAGCTCTACCAGAACCTAGTTATAACTTGCATGATTTCCGTTGGGATCATGCCTTAGCAGCAGGGAAAAAAATCTTTTTAGATGATTTTCCCCAAGATGTAACTGTCTATTTAATTGAGGCTGCAAGTCTTGATTTTGGACTAGATTTAAGTCCCGCTGTTCAACATTCTGCGGAGTTAGTTTTGGCAGAACTAATCTCCATTATAAGTCAGAATTTGATAGCTTGATGAGGCTTAATTAATCATCCAAAATCCAAAATCCAAAATCCAAAATTAAACTATGCCCAGTCACGGTAAACTGATAGTTCATCTACCCTCATTTCAAATGGTACAGCATTAGCATCAGGGGGGCAAACGCGAATTTTTGCACTGCTAACAATACCATAAATAATACTAGCCATTGGTACGATTTTTTGCAAAAGTTTCCAATTGCTAACTTGATCTGGGCATTCAATTACTAAAGTTAAAACACTGGATTCTGTAGTCATGTACCAACGACAATGAGACAGTAAATTTTGAATTATGCGATCGCATCCTTCATAAAAATACCGACTAATAGAATATTCTAATTGTTGCCGCAGAATAATATCTGCTGATGTTGCTTGCATAGGGCGCTTATCATCAGCATTGAATCCTGATTCTCTTCTATTCATTTCCGTTGATTTTCCTATTTTATTTACCAATTGCCATTACGTAAAGGACATCCTTATTGGTTCGTAGAAATTCTTGGGCTTCATCATCATAAAAAGCACCAATACCACTACAATCTATTCCCCAATAATTACTAAATAAATACACTCTTTGTCCGATAAAACCAGCCAATTGCAGAGCAGTTTGATAATTCTTATAATCGGACACAAAAAACAAAGTTACAGCGCAGTCTTTAGCCAGCGCCTGATTAATACATAAGTAACCTGTTTTTTCTGGAAATTCACCCGATTGAATGAGATTCCTACCATTATATATACCGGGTATTATACCTTCAACACGATGCACCACTGCATAAATTTCTATTTCCTCAATATTTTCCGTGGGGATTGGTTTATGAATATTTTCCCAAATACGCCAATAGATTTCTTGAGAAATAGATTGTTTTTGAAAACGTCGAATAGAACGCCTATTCCAAACGTTCTCTAAAAACCGTTGTCGGTGAAAATTAAATTGAGGATGATCTAACTTTTGCTGGTGACTAGGTTGCATTGACGTGGCTTTATAGGCATCTTCAACGAATTGATTTACTTGGAAGTAGTCAGTCCCACAGACAAAAGGAATTGATAACCTTAAACGTCTGACTGGTTTTGCTTGCACCTCTCCCGAAATCACACAACTACTAATAAACTCCTTATTCTCAAATCCTAAATCAGCATTGAGAGAGAGTTTATCAAAGTCAAAGATTAATTTGATGTTTTTTTCGTGAAGATATGCTGAAGCTGCAATCGAACCCAAATGGTGTCCGCTATCTAAAAAGCAATATCTAATGCTCCTGTCTTGATATTTCCAGCTAGACCTATGATAAACAGAACTAACTAAAAAAATGAATCCATTGATACGGTTATTGGGTAAAATATAACTCTCCAATCCGTCATCGCCTAATTCATAAATTAAAGTTAGACAATTATTCTCAATTTCTAGATGATAGATGCCATTAATAAATCCGTCAACATCACGAATCTGAATATAAACTTCCGTTGGATATAACGCCCCCGCAGAGGGATTTACCCGTAGTTGATAGGGGACATTTTTATAAATCTTCTCAAAAGTAATAGTGCTTGTTAACTTGATAAAAGCATGAGTGGAATTATTGCTATTTAATTGCAATCGCCGATAAAATTGAGGATAAACTTTAAAAGCACGAGGTTGAGTAGACGCATCCACATAATTTGGATTCATCTGCACCGATAAGTAAGAATGCTTGGTTGCTTCGTGAACTAATTTTCCAGAAAGTTTACTGTGTGGCATTTTTCAGTAACCGTAAAACTTCTATATTGCTGGTAAATTCAATTGCTTTATGGTCATCCAATTTTTTTCAATTTATGTTAGGATGATGTGGTAATAGCAATTTCACTACCTCTGTTTTTCGAGCCGATGCACCATAAATCAGGACAGTTGTACTGTTATCATTTTGGTTATTAATATCTATGTTTGTTACTAATAATAAATTGATTAGATCATAGCGATCGCTAAAACCACCAAACTACAATGCTGTATCACCGTTGTCACCGCGTTGATTTAAATCTTCTGGATCTAGCCTTTTGCTATGATCCATCGTCTATTTTCTAGACTTAATTGCGCTGGATTTGTTGGACTCATAATTATTGATTATTGCTAGTCAAATAACGGATTACGGAGGTATTTACAAGTCAAAAGTAAAAAATCAAAATGATTGATTGAGTAATAAAAAACGGAATCGTGAGTAATGCCCACCATATTTAAAAGTTATTTTTCTGAAAAATCAGCAGTGGCTAAGAACTAGAATACCGATTATTTGTGTAATTAATTCTGTAGAGGTACTTATGAGTAACAACGTCCAATTTCTAATTGTTGGTGTCAATCATCACTATAAGGAGAATCGTCAACTAGGAGCAGCAGAGCGCGATGCTCAAGCCATCTTTAATATATTTAAACAGTTTGGACTAATCCAAAATGGAAACTATCAGCTATTGAAAGGTAAACAAGTTACGCCCAACGAAGTCAATAAAGCATTAGATCACATTGGAAACCTAACACAAAACGAAAACGATATTGATCTTCTCTTTATCTATTGGGCAGGTCATGGTGAAAAGCTTCATGGCGGAGGAATGGGTCTATTAACTTATGAATCTAAAAGTGGAAATGATCCTAATACAGAAATGGTTAAGTTAGAGACATTAGTTGGTAGCTTTTCTCGATTCCAAGGATTTAAAAACTATGTATTAATTTTGGATACTTGTTACTCTGGAGAAGCCAATGAGATTTATAACAAACTAAAACCTTCCAATCTTAGGCAAGAAACTAGATATGAAGTGTTAGCAGCTTGTGAAAGAACAGAAACAGCTAAAGAAGATTATCAAAGACATGGTTGGCTTACAGAAATTGTGTTAAATGAACTTAAAGCAATTTTTGAGAAGAGAGTCCAACATTTTTGTTTATCAGATATACTTGCTCAATCACCAAATAGACTTAAAAATGAAAAGGATCAAACGGCTAGATATACTGTTGAAGTAAATGGAGGAAGACCGATAATACTTGATATTATTCCTCCTAGAGCAACAAACAAACTAATCACCGAAAATACAGTCGATTTTCTCGAAACAGCCCTGGGTTATACAACACAAGGTTTCTGCAAATATTTAAAAGACAATGTTGTTCAGAATGTTGAATTGATATATTTTCTGGGATTTGATGTTTGGGATGGTTGCTTAGTCTATGATGGTCTAATTAACGGGAGTATCGAAGCGCAACTACTCGAATTTATTCGACAAAAATTTCTAGATCGAGATCGATTAAGAAGCAGATACGAAGAAAAATTAGCAGAAAATGACTCAACATTAGGAATTGCAGGACAGTGCTTAAAAAATGCTAGAGATGCTTTTGAAGAAAATCTAATTAAACTAATAGAATATTTTAAGAAAAATGATTTTACTCAACAAGGTCGTCAGGATTTCGTAAACGAATTAAAAACACCCACTCTAGAAGGATTACAATATATAGGAAATCTTGATAATTACCCTTCTGAATATGAAAATTATGATTTACTTTTAGGCCTGCAATCTTGTCTTTATATTCCTGTCATAGAACCATTTTTTGATGATTTTGATATCTTAAATTGTAGCAAAGACGAAATTCAACAAAAAGTCGAACAAGCTAAATTAGAATTATCAGAACTAAGATATGGACGAAAACCTTTAGGTGGTGTATTGATTGCAGCTAATCGTAAGTCGAATGGTATAAAACCACTAAACAACGACACATCTCTCCCAAAAGATGATTCATTGATTACACAACAAATACGAGGGGAACTTGATGGATCTCAAACAAATAATTGGAGAAAATACAAGAATTTTCGTAGCTACTTAAAAGGTATTAATGCTGTTTATAGAGAAAAGTCAGTTAAAAAAATTAGTTTACGTCAAGGGTTACATCCTAGTTTAGTTAAAAGGAGTATTAAAAATATAAAAGAAGCAATTCAACTCTCAACTAATCCAGAAAGTTTGTCTCAAGAAAAACTTGGTCTATTTATTGATAAACTTGCACAGAAAGTTGAAACAGACAGACTAGAACATGAAAAACCTTTAAGTTTTGCTGATAGTCTAAATAATGGTGTGACTCATTTTCGGCTAAACAAGCAAGAATTACAAAAGATACAAGTCAATGTCAATAAACCTGAGTCCATAGAAATCATTAAAATTTATGTACTTGCTATATTGTGGCGAGATTTGCGAATCGAACAAGAAGTTTATGAGTCTACTGATCCTCAAATTGAGCAGTATCTTAACAATAAGATAATAGAAATACTTCAACCTCAAGAAGTACAAGATTTTGATAATCAACTAACTCTCGAAAGTTATATAGCTAAACCAATTCTAAATTCAGCAGCAGATCAGTTAACTTATTTAGAGCCAGATGATTATCCAGAACGTGAAGAAGTGTCGAAAAAAATACTGCTTCTTATTAACAATCTCCTTGACGATTTAAGAGAAGTAAAAAAACACCCATCTGAACTTGTCTATCAATATCTTCAGCAATTAGCTCCTATTAAAAAATATGTTGATAGTGTTGCTAATTTAGAAGGGATTTTTGGGAATAGCATCAATCAAAGAATTTTTTGCGATCTTTCTCATGGTTTATCAGTATGGCTTCTTGGACTTTGGATATTAGAAAGCCAAATTTCTACAGAAAATGAGATGATAACAATTAAGAAACAAATTGTTAAGGTTATAGAATCATATTTTCATCAGCTTCCTAAACCATATAACTATACATTTAGAAGAGATATAGTAACAAAACCATTTGATGAGCTTAGAGAGGATTTTATTACAGTTTTTTGGGGTATAATTGCAGCAAGTCACGACATTGCCGTTCCTGTGCAACGTTTTAAAAATAGCTGCGAGCAGTTCTTTGGTCAATTTTTTGGTCAAGAAACTATTGCTCAATTAAAACAAAATTTGCAGTTCAATATTATTGATGTTTTAGATCATCCACGGTTTCCAATTTATAAAAATGCTATTACAAGTCTTTATTCAATTAATCCAGACCAATCAAAAATCATACAAAGAGATTGGTTAGAATGTGTTTTTTATCGTGCTGTCAGCAAAAATATTGAACATTCAACAGTTAGTTCGTTAATCCTTATTCATGAATTAGAGCCTTACAGTGACTACTGTCATAAACCTGCTATGTGGAAGATTGTGAAGACATATTTAAACGATTTGTCCAACATTGCAGAAAATGAACAACGAAGGGAATATGGTTTATTTTTACCTGCTTATTTAGCTCATGCTGTAGCCTTTAGTGATTTGCCTAAGTTACAAAAATTATGGGAAGAAATGCAGAATGATTGGCAATATAATGAACATCTTTATTTTGAACAAACTGCCAATAAATTTAAGATATCTTTTGAAGAATATCCTCTAAGTTATTTATTAGGACTTCTAGAAACAATTTTAGAACCAAGTGATGAATCTAATCGCTTAGATGAAAGAATTATTCAAATTGCTAAGAGTAAAAATAGTGGGAATAATGATAATTATGAAGATTTTTTTGATTATCACAGCCACTTCTATATCAATAATGTTGCAATAAATCAAAGAAATGATAAACAGTTTCTCTCTTTATCTTTAAAGTTATGGGAGAATAATATGAAACAAGAATCTCAAAAAATGTCTGTAGAAAACATCTTTAATCTTTTCAGACGGTATAAGGAAGCATTAGTAAACATTAATAATGATTCGTCTAATAATCATCAAAACCAGTGGAGTGTATATTCCCAACAAGAATATGATAAAAAGTATGAAACCGACCGAAATAAATATACGAAAAGTTCCCATATATATCATAAGGAATTTGATGACACTGATCAGGTTATATCTTTATCCCCTCGTGCTTATAAGGTATTAGAGATGATTTGTCGTCTTCATGACTTTTTCCAAAACTTTCAGAATCCTCAATGGAAAGTCATGATTGAATTTGATAATGTTATTCATGTAAACAGAAACCCACCAACTAATCTCATTTTTCCCGACGATTTACCCGATGATTTGATTTAATTGATGATTTTCCTGTCCCCATGATTTTGATATAACGTTAAAAGTTATTTATTATAGAAAACAATTCTGTCAACGATCATTAACTATGTCAGTTCACAAATCTCCATCAGACGGTCTAATGGATACCTCAGAAGCAAAGGAAATCTTTCAAACTCAAACAACGGAAAGCATACCTTGGGAGCCAATATACCATTCTATTGAAACAGAACGTCTCTGGCCAAGTGACCCAACCATTAGTAACTTCAATCTAGAACATTGGCCAGAAGAAGGAATTAAAACGATTTTAGACGCAGGGTGTGGTGATGGAAAAAATCTAGCTTGGTTAATAGAGCAAGGTTTTTTTGGCCTTGGGGTAGATGCTTCCACCACTGCTTTACATCGCTGCCAAAACTACTTAAATGCTAAGGGACTTAAAAGTCGCTATTTACTTTTATCTGCTCAACAACTTGAATCATTACCTTTTTTAGATGGTGAATTGCCAGCCGCCATCTGTATTGATGTATTAGGCCATACACAAAACCCTAGCAGTATCTTAGTTGAATTATCTCGTGTCTTACAATCAGGAGGATTGCTCTATCTCAGCCTTTTTCATCCTGATGATAGTTGTCGTTTAGGACTAAGAATACGCCCTGGAGAGAACCCTGGAGATTACTGGTACACCCCTTCTGTCCCTAGTCAATCTGCACCAGACCTAGAATATTACTACCACTTTTACACGGAAAATGAAGTCCGTCAGCTTTTTCAGGATTTACCAGTGACGTTACTGGAGCTAAAACGCCAAGCGTGGAATGAACCTCCTCATGAAAAGTACCGTGAGGAGGAACATACTCACGTTAGTTGGTTTGCACTATTAAAGAGGATATAATCTTGATTTCTTTTGAAACTGTCACCTGTCACCAATAGCTATATCTGTGTTTTTCGGCACAACCAGTCGTGAACAATTCAACTGGAAATAATAGCACGAAGACTCTGTAAAGTAGTTTCATCACTATCAAAATCACCATGATGCCCGGAATTTGAATTTAAGCCAGGATTTGCTGTTGTTGTTGGCGATAAAACAAGTCGATTGCTATCTTGAGTCAGAAACGACCTAATAGCTCTCAATTTCCTATCGTCATCTCCATAGTTTTCAAAAGCATTATGCTCACCAGAAGATTGTCTATTCAAATGAAATTCTAGTCCAGCTATAGGTTTATCCGCAGTATCTTCTAAAACACCTGAAATAAAATATAAAAGTGAGCGCGTATAGATTCCTGGAACTAAAGAGTCTCTTATTTCTAATCCATCACCCATGGTAAACATACGGAAATTTTGATAAAGATTGGTTTTAGTAACAATATTTTCATAAAACAAATCACTGGTACAAGCTGGAGCCATAAATAGAACATTACGAATTTTGAGGTCAGAATATCGCTCATTAATCGCATTAATTAAATGACAAATACAAATCGTTCCAGCGCTATGACCAACTAAATCAATAATTAGTTCTGGTCTTTGTTGCTTTAATGAAACTAACTTTTCAAGAAAGTAAGTACCGACATAACTATCTCCATTGATTTCTCCTTGATTTGGTTGCCACATTCCCTTAGCCTTATTTTTCATCTGATCCCAGATAAACTTACCAAAGTAGTTTGCATAAATAGTGCGAAGGGTTTCTTCTACTACGGTAGGATAATAACCGTGATCTCTCTTTTGCCAATAGCGTTTGATGACATTAAAAGCGACTGTAGCGAGTATTCTGAGAGTTATAAAACCCCCTCGTCTTTGTTCAAGCTCAGTCTCTCGCTCCTCAATACCTGCCAATTCTGGAGGTGATAAGTCTTCAAACGTATAATTATGAAGTAAGTCAGTAAATTGCTGATCTTGATCGAGATCGCGTTGTAATTCTTCTAAAAGTTGAGTGTATATATTCTTGAGGTCAGGTTGATTTAATTGTCCTGCCCCTTGACGAGCTACTTCATCAAACTGCTGAAATGGATTTTCTTGTTGAAGTTCTCTCTCTATCTCTTCTACAGTCATTGCTTGACCTGCTCCTCTATGTCCACCTCCCTTTATATCTGCACTGAGATGGTTAGATGAACGAAAGCTTACATACTTTTCTACTTTTTTGAATAGCCCAGAATTATAAATTGCATTCAGTTTCTGTTGGAGAATTTCCTTAAAACCAGTTTTCCAAACAAATGCTACAGGGTAAGCCTCTTCTTGGAAAAGGTTCGTCATTCTCTCAGCAGTTTCTCGACCATTCTGTTCATTAACTAATCCTCCGTGAAAGTAGAGAACTATTTTTTGAGGTCTTGTTGCGGACAGATGCTCGAACAAACTATCAATATCCCTTGGTTGAGTATGCTGTTCCCCTGTCTCTCTGAAAGTTCCGTTCAGTCCAATATTGACAATGTTCATCTGGCTTAAATCACTCATCATTTAATAGATATCTCCGAAAACTATAAAAGGCTTAAAGTTTCTAAAGCATTCAATTACTTCCTTAACTATAAGTAATTCTCGTATTTCTGGACGTAACCCAAATTACAACTGAAACGCAGCAGTTAAAGCCACGGCCAACCCATCCGCCGCATCATCAGGCTTAGGAATTTCATCTAAATCCAACTCCCGCATGACTGCTTCCTGAACTTCTAATTTATCCGCCTTCCCATAACTTGTTAAAGCTTGTTTAATTTGAGGAGGAGCAAATTCTACATAGGGGAGTTTGCACTGTCCTAAGACTAACATCAAAACACCCCTAGCCTGTGCCACAACAATAGTATTTGCCATCCGATAAAAGAATAACTTTTCAATCGCTACTAAATCTGGTTTAAACTCATCCATTAACGTATGTAAATCATCAAACAAAGTAGATAAACGTTGACTCATTTCCATATCAGCAGAAGTACGAATCACCCCAAAATCTATAGGCTTGATGATTGTCTCTGAAGACTTAGCTGGATTTTGTGACCATGTAATTACACCAAATCCCACAGTAGCTAATCCTGGGTCTAATCCTAAAATTCGCTTTTCCATAACATAAAAACATAAAAAAATCATCAACTCGATTTCCTGCCCCCTACCTCCTCTGCTACGCTTATAAGGAAATAGACTGAAAACTCTTGAGGTTAAGTTTTGTAGATTGGCGGAAAAACTTAACCTTCCTTCATACACTTTGGGTGCTTTGCAGTTCGTTAATAATAAACATTTTCAAAATTTGAATAGTAATATTATATTGTAAATCTGTGCGCCCATATATAACTATTTTTTTATTACCACTGATAACTGATAACTGATAACTAATAACTGATTAAATATTGGGACTGACTTTGGACAAAATGCTCTACAATCCTCAGCCATGCAAATTTGCCAAAATCCCAATTGTTCTAATCCATTCAACCCTGACTACAGTAAATTTTGCATCGTTTGTGGACATGATAAATTTGGTGAAACTCTCAGAAACCGTTACCGTGTTTTGCGGTTAATAGGTGAAGGAGGATTTAGCAAAACCTACGCCGCAGAAGATGTAGATAGACTCAACGCACCTTGCGTAATTAAACAGTTTTTCCCCCAAGTTCAGGGAACAGGACAACGTGCAAAAGCAGCAGAATTTTTCAAAGAAGAAGCGTTTAGATTATATGAACTTGGTGAAAATCACTCACAAATTCCCCGCTTATTAGCTTATTTTGAACAAGGTTCAAGTTTGTATTTAGTTCAAGAATTTATTATTGGTAAAACTCTCCGCCAAGAAGTTCAAGAACAGGCCTATAATGAGGCAGAAATTCATCAACTTTTACTAGACTTATTACCAGTTCTAGAATTTGTACATCAGAAAAACGTCATTCATCGAGATATCAAACCAGAAAATATTATCCGTCGTTATGCAGATAAAAAACCTGTATTAATTGACTTTGGGGGTGCAAAACAAGTTACCCATACAAGTATAGCAAGACAAGCAACAGCAATTTATACTTTAGGTTATGCACCTACAGAACAAATGGCAGGTTTTGCTTGTCATGGGAGTGACTTATATGCTTTAGGTGTAACTTGTGTGCGGTTATTAACTCAAGACTTACCGCTACAAGATACCTATGGACTAAAAGATCCACTTTATGATCCCATGAATGCACAATGGTTATGGAAAGAAAGATTAACCACTAAAGGAATTGAAATTAGTGATAAATTAAAGATAATTTTAGATAAATTACTACAACATTTCCCCGGTGATAGATATCAGACAGCGACGGAAGTTTTAAATGATTTAAAAAGTGATTTTCCAGGAGAAATATCACCACCAGTAACTTTGAAAATTACTCCTATCATTGAAACACCACCAGCAGAAAAACTAGAAAAAATTATTGTTCCTAACTTACCATTAGAAACTTTTGATTTTGATGTTCTCAACTTAGACAGAGCAGGGAGACAGGTTAACCGTGATAGAGCTAGTAACCAATTATTTCGAGAAGAATTAAATAAATATCTCAGTTTAGAAATGGTATCAATTCCTGGGGGAACTTTTATCATGGGTTCTCCAGAAAGTGAGGGTAATGCTGATGAACATCCTCAACACCAAGTTAATATTGCACCGTTTTTCATGGGGAAATATCCCATTACTCAAGCACAATGGAAAGCAGTCGCATTATTACCAAAAGTTACTCAATCTTTAGAATTAAGTCCGGCAAAATTTAAAGGTGCAAGTTTACCCATAGAAAATGTGTCTTGGTATGAAGCGGTAGAATTTTGTTTACGGTTATCAATGAAAACTGGGAGAAATTATCGTTTACCCAGTGAAGCAGAATGGGAATATGCTTGTCGTGCAGGAACTACTACAGCTTTTCATTTTGGGGAAAAAATAACTGAAGATTTAATTAATTGTAGTGGTGGTGATTTTTATGTTGTTCCACCTAGAAGTAGTTTCCGTAAAGAAATCACAAAAGTAGGGAGTTTTAAAGTAGCGAATAATTTTGGGTTGTATGATATGCACGGATTAGTTTGGGAATGGTGCGCTGACCCCTGGCATAATAATTATTATGGCGCTCCGACTGACGGAAATATTTGGGATGATGATGGTGATATTTATCGTCGAGTTTTGCGTGGTGGTGCTTGGAATTTCAATGCGGAACTTTGTCGCAGTGCTAGTCGCAGTTGGAATGAAGCAGAAGGTGGGTTAAGGATGTCTGGGTTTCGGGTGGTGTTTTCTGTGGATGGTTGAATTTTATTTCTTATTTTTTCTAGGTTATTGAACCTACAAACTTAGTATAATAAGATTTAAAGTTATACCTGATTGTCACGAAGTATGCTGTATATTTAAAGATAGTGTAGTACTGATAGGAAAATTCTTCGAGTTATAATTATACGAGTACCTGATAAATTTCTAGAAGATCCGTATTTTTATATACGGTCAATAGTATTCTGCAAAATTTATCATGTAATACATTTGTGCTTTTTATATACCTAAGAGAAAATTCTGATGAAGTTATCCGTTAATCTAGCATTATTTTTTGGTAGTTCTGCTGCTATCTTAGCTGCTACATTGTCTCCCATTTCTGCTCAAATCATGCCCTTATTTGTCGGTAGTGCTGCTATTGGTGTCGCGACGACTTCAAACTCTCCAGTACAAGCAATCGCTAGTGTTTACAACATTACCACTAGTGCAGGTTTTTTGAAATCAATTGCTAGTGGTAATCAAGACAGTCACAGTTTTACTATAAAGACATCAAGTGGGGATTGTAGTAAGTAGTTTGGTGACTTGGTTTAAGGGAGAGGGTCTTCAGGTAGGGGTTTAGCACTGCTAAACCTTTACACTTTCATACTATTAGCTCAATTTTGAGAACAATGATAGTGATAGACAAAGTAGTTAGGACATCAATTGATTATGAAACTCTCATGATAAGAGGGTTTTACTCCTTATTCCTAATATGATGACTTAAAAATATTTATCTAAATTTTGTCAAGAAAACAACGATTACCACAGAGACAACTGCATATATATTTTATTGAATATCAATTTAATCTCCATACTAAACCCTGAGATTTTAGGTTGGTGTTGTTGGGTTTCCTTACGTCAACCCAACCTACTTTTAAACCAAAGTTAAATCAGGATATTCTGCAAACAAATCATCAGACGTTAAAGTATCACCTTCCGCTTGGGGAGTCCATAAAACTTCAATTGCTAACAGTTGTTCACCAGGAAGACTACCCATTTGTCGCAATGCTTGACGTAAATCTTCGGTATTATTAATTTTGGGAATTTCCCATTTACCCAAGGTTGCAGCTAAGAGGGTGACAATAATATATTCCCCTGGGCCTTCACTAATTAAACGGGTTGGGTTATCCGCATCACCAGGTAATTCTTTAGCCTGAGCAGATTTTAACTGATTGTTGATGTTAGAAAGAGTTTCTTCGCTAAACTTGCTGCGTTCTGCTAATGATAAACGGTTGAATTGAGATTCAGCAGCATTTAATTTTGCTTGTTGTGTACCACCACCAGCATAAACCCAATATTCGGGATGACGCAGTAAAGCTAAACTCGCTTCTTGTAAGATTTCCGCTTTTCCTGCTGGGGTATTGGTGTCTGCTTTTTCTGCAATGTTGTTCAGTTCGGTTTGTAAATCTCTAGCTTGTGCTAATAAACCAACCTGTAAACGAGTGACGGATACTGTGGGGTTACTGCTATAAGCTACTTCTTCCCCTCCTTCACTGGTAACACGTCGAAAAGTTTGAACTAAGAAATTAGCGATCGCAAAAAAGATTAAAATACCAAATAAACCGCCAAAACCACCGCCAAAACCCCACAAGGGAAGTAAGAACGGAAACCCAAACCCACCACCGGGATAGTAACCACCACCTCCACGGGGTGCAGTGCGTGGTGCATAGGTACGACTAGATGGCATTCTAAATGAACCACCGCCGATTCTACCACCACTACGTGCAGCTAAAGCACCATCAGCATGACTTAAAGCCAGAACCAGTACCAAACTAAAAACAAAAGAAATTTTTAGTAGGGGCTTGAAGATTCTTTGTAATTTTTTTAGCATAAGCAATCTACCAAAATCAGTATTTTTAAGATTTATTTCCTATTGCTAGGAGTTTGACCATTGAGAAGAAAATAGCTATGAGCAAACTGTTCAGGAATTGCCCGCCATATATTCAATCTAACGCCTATTATCTCGATTTGGTATTAAACAGAGTGGGGATTCCTGGCATTGATAACCGTACCGCGAATCATCTTTGCATTACCAAAACTTTGGAATCTATTAATTATTACCTGAATGTAAGTATTTCATACTGATAAGTAATAAATTTAACTAAGATAGGAGTATAAACCCATCAAATATCTGTGAAATTATTTTTCCGGATAGACAACTTATATTTAGCACATAGTGATAAGAGGGATTTAACTAATCAGTGATTTTTTAATTACCGCTCAAATAATAATTGTTAAAGATTATCTACGAATTACCATAAACTATTAATTAGAACTATGGAAAAATCACTCTCTGGGTAGAACATTTATAAAATAACTACCGAGTATTCAGATATAATCTGGCATTTTGGCATGGAATTTAGCAGATTTTCAGCTAGTATATTAATATCAGCTAGATTGAGTAATTTATCCATCACTCTCTCAGAAACTTATGGAAAATTCGGCAGTGAATTCTAGCTTTATTTGATCATGTTAACATTTCTTTCTCCGGAATAAATTGGCATTAAAATCATTTTTTAACTAGATATGACCAATTTTTAATTAAGTTGGAATATTGAATCTTCAAGAAGATTTGTCTTTAGACAAGCTTGATATAAACCATTTCAAATTTCCATCTCTGATTAGGAGATACTTTTATAGATTGATAAGGAAACTTAAAACCTGATAATAGCTTGATTTCAAAATTGTGACTTTGAAATTATGACCTTGAAAGTCTGAACTTGAATTATAGCAACGGCCAAAGTCACTTCAGTAAGTATTTTGTCATTAAATCAGCAGAATTGAAGATAAAAATCCCAAAATTAGTTTAAGGATTGGCAGTTTATTTATCAACCTGAACCATGGAAAATATTTCACAACTGGGAACACAGATTAGGGAGAAAACTGCTTACCCAGACATCCTCATTATCTCCCGGATCTTTCAACCTCAAGGTTCTGTAATTGGAGAATATGTATATAATCGTTGTTTACAAGATCCAGAGCGGGTAATTGTACTTGCTTCTGGTTGTAATAGAGATAAATTATTTGATCAGTCTCAACAGTTTCCCGTATATAGGTGGTTGAGTTTTTATAGGTTTAGGAATGTACTTGGTAGTAACTTATTAGGTAAGTTATTTAAAACTTGCTTACAATCTTTTGTCAGGTTATTTGATATTATTTTCTCCTTAATACTAGCTATAAAACTATATTTTCGTTATCATTACCGCTACATAGAATGGTGTCATGGCTACGATTTTATAGCCTTATTATTACTCAGTTATATCTTACCAATTCGCTTTTTCATCTACCTCCATGGTAAGGACTTAGTAGATATTGCTCAAACTCCATTATGGCGATCGCTATTTAAACTTACCCTGAAAAGAGCAGAAGGAATAGTGTGTCAAAATTCCCATGTTAGAGACACTTTAAGAAAGACCTTTCGTTTAGATACTCCGACTCATGTAATTAACCCAGTTGTCAGAACTGAAAAATTTGCTCATCCCAGCAGTCCCAGTCATTTAGAGGATTTACGTCTTCGTTTACGTCAAAGTTACAGCATTCCCAAAACATCTATTGTTATTCTTTCTGTCGGTAAATTATCTCAAAATACAGGTTTTGACCTAGTAATAGATAATATTCCTTTATTATTAACAATTGGTGTAGATGTTCATTACATAATTTGTGGACAGGGTTCTTTTGAAGCAGAACTAAAATCTCAATCTCACCGTTTACGAGTAGATAAAAGAGTACATTTTGCTGGTTATGTACCCGAAAGAGAATTAGCAAGTTATTATGCAGCCTGTGACATTTTCGCACTATTGGCTTTAGAAGAAGACAAAGCTAAACGTTTAGAAAATTTAGAAATGTTTCACTTAGATGCAGAATACTTTGGTAAACCGATCATCGCCTCTTGCTTAGGGAGTATTTTAGATGCAGTTCACCATGAAGAAAACGGCCTCTTAGTAAATCCCAACTCCGGTTATGAAGTCTTGCAAGCATTTAAAAAATTATGTCAAGATCAACCACTACGGGAAAAACTAGGTCGTCAAGGACAAGAACTAGCTAAACGCAAAACCTATCACCGTTGGTTATACAATCCTGACACCCGTTATTCTTGTATCTTAAATTTAGTTATTGGTCATTAGTCATAACTGAATAATTGATAATTGATAACTGATTATCCACCACCGACGATGGTAACAACTTCTAGGCGATCGCCATCTTTAATTTCCGTTTCTGTCCAAAATTGACGGTGTAAAATTTCGCCATTGTACTCTACAGCAACTAACCGAGGATTAAAACCCAACTGTTGCAGTAATTCTGGTAAAGGCATTTGAGATCCACAACTGCGTGTTTCTCCATTCACTTGTAAACTAATTTGATTCATAATTAATTGGTCATTGGTCATTGGTCATTGGGTATTAGTCAGTGGTCTTTGATTTATTTACCACCCCCTATTTTCTTACTGTCACCGTGGCGTAGCACCTGTCACCTATCTCTTACTTACGATAAAGTTGAGAAATAAAGTATTGAGTGACTAAAGTGGGCTGTTCAGCTTGCATAATTGATCGCACGATAGCGACCCTTTGCGCTCCCGCATTGATGACATCATTAATATTACTGGCATCTATCCCCCCAATCGCAAACCAAGGAATAGAACTATTTTTAGCTGCATAGCCTACATAATCTAAACCTGCGGCCGCCTTACCTGCTTTTGTCGGTGTTTCATATACAGGGCCAACACCAATATAATCTGCACCTTCAGAAATTGCTCCTTGCATTTCCTGGGAATTTGTAGTCGAGCGTCCGATTAATTTTTGCGGACCTAATAAATGACGAGCTACAGCAATCGGCATATCTTGTTGTCCCAGATGTACACCATCAGCATCTACAGCCAAAGCCAAATCTACCCTATCGTTGATAATAAACAAAGCACCGTAGTCATGGCATAACTGCCGGAGTTTTCTAGCACGTTCTAGACGAATCAGATCATCAGCAGTTTTTTCGCGGTACTGCAACAAAGTTAAACCACCCTTGAGAGCAGCTTCTACAACCTCAAACAAATTATCGGCCGGAGAAGTCACTAAATACAAATGTGATCGCCAAAGTAACTGATGACGATGAAAACCCATCAAAGTGCTTTCCAGGCTATAAACCTGATAACGCATTTGCTTAAACACCTTCCCCATATTGGCATCATCAAGTTTGCCATACTCCTCCAAAACCCGCAAAGCCTCTTGCACACGGCAAAAATTCGCCTGTAACAAAGAAGTCATCGAGCTACGTTCTTCCTCCTGGGGATGACTTAAAGCAGTACCAGGATCACCCGGTGTATCTCTTGCAGCCCGAATTTGTGCTGTATGCCATTTACTAACCTCTTGACGTAAATGCTTACAAGTTTCAGCTAACGTGGCATCATTTAAACCAAAACGACACCATTCTTCAATAATTCGCAACCCCTCACGGGCGCGATCCAAATTTGCGTCTAAAATACGATAAACCACTTGTTGTACTTGTTGTTTTTGGCTGTGGGCTGCGACCATTAACATAACCCCACTTGTCGTTTCACAGAAACTTTCCGCCTATTACAGAATATGTACATCATTAAAATCATTAAAATCATTAAATATTTACTAAATACACTGTATGAAAAATAGCCAATTGCTGAAATTATAAGAATATGATCGGCATGACTGGTTAAGCGTTGAATATTATTGTGTGTTTTTCAGGAGTCGTATCAAAGTTATGTTTCCTCTTCAATGGTTTCATCAGCGTATAGTAGATATTCTCTTAAAACAGCTTACCTGTACTTACCTACTTAAATTGGCAGTTATGCCGAACTCAGTTTTGAGTGCCAGCATAATTTTAGGCATAGTCAGTATCGCCCTTTTAGACACAAATTTTAGCAGTGCCATTGCTCAGATTACCATTTCCACAGAACAGAACTTTAGCAGCGAAGGAACAATTTCCCAGCTGAACCTACTGTTTGTCAACTCCAATTTTGGTAATGATCAGACAGGTAATGCCAGTGAAAACGCTCCTTTAAGGACTATTACCCAGGCTTTGAGACTTGCACAACCAAATACTGTAATTATGGTTGCTCCTGGTACATACAGTTCACAAACAGGAGAAAAGTTTCCCCTCATCCTCAAGCCTGGTGTCGCTATTCAAGGCGATAACAATCACAAAGGTAAAAATGTCAAAATTTTAGGTGGTGGTGATTATCTTAGTCGTAGCTTTGGCCGTCAAAATATAGCTATTGTTGGTGCAAATCAATCTAGTTTAAGCGGAGTTACAGTTACTAATACTAACTTCCGTGGTTATGGTTTATGGATTGAATCTGCTAATACAGTAGTTGCAGAAAATACATTCACTGGTAATACTCAAGACGGAATTTCTATTACTGGTAATGCTACACCGACAATTAGTAAAAACTATATTTACAGTAATGGAGCTAATGGTATTACCGCGTCTGGTGATTCCCGTCCGCAAATTCAGGAAAATGTGATTCAAGGGACAGGGTTTGGAATTAACGTTGCAGAAAAAGCTGCCCCTGTAATTGCTGGTAATCAAATTTCTGGTAACAGAACAGGAGTAGTAATTCAAGCCAACACTAGCCCAGTTTTACGAAATAATCTGATTCAAAGTAGTCAAGAAGACGGTTTAGTTGTGATTGCCCAAGCTACTCCAGATTTGGGTAATAGTAGAGAAATTGGTGGTAATAAATTTGATCAAAATCGTCGCTACGATATTAACGCCAAAGCAGCTAAACAGGTAATTTATGCCTTTGGTAATCAAATCAATAAAAGTCGCATTGTTGGTGATGTGGATACTACCAGTGGAACTGCTATTACTAGAAACTCTTTACCTATACCTATGGCAGTATCTACAGAAACCACTCCTACAAATGGAGAAATAGTTTTTGCTGCTCCTAGTATTCCTGAAAATTTGAATTCCTTACCCCGGATTTTATCTAGAAATACAAATCCAGGTAATCAATTACCACAATTAGCAGCTACTAATTTACAAAGTTCTTTATTTACGAATAATTCCCAATCTGTCACTGATAAAACCCAATATACCCAACAATTAAATTATGTCAGAATCCAACCAGGAGTAGTTGCCGCAGAAGTCAATGAACCGAAAGTAATTGAATTTGTTGCCCCGCAACTCCAAAATAATCAACAACCCTCTCAAATCCCCAATACTCGCTCAACTAATCAACCTGTCATTATTGGTAATTCTAGAATAGTATCATTACCCAGAAGTTACGCAACTAGATCTAGTGTACGTTATCGAGTGCTGGTAAATGTTGCTAATGATGCCCAAAGAGAAATAGTCCGCTCTGTTGTACCTGATGCTTTCCCCAAGGTTGTACAGGGACGTAGAGTCATGCAAGCAGGTGTGTTTAGCAATGAATTCAACGCCATGCAAATGGTTCAACTTTTAAATAGTAAAGGTTTAAGAGCAATGGTTAGTTATTAGGCATTGGGTATTCATCCTCCCCATCTCCCCATCTCCCCGAACTTCCTAAATAGCAAATTCTGGTTCTGGGATAGTCATCGCTTTGAGTTTAGATGTAAAAGACTCAGAGCGATCGCTCCTTTGGGGTGTAAATTGTCCAATAGGTGGATGATTTGCATTTGCTGGCATTAATTGGGGTAATTCTGTCTCTGGGGACAAACTACCCTGAGTCATCAACCTTTGACTGACGGATACAGCCAACTGTCTTCTATCACTATCAGCAGCAACCTTAAATGAGGGAGTTGTCAAAGCCCGAACTTGTTGTTCGTCATGTTCTAAATACCCCGATGTCGTTTGACTTTCCCGTTCATAGCTATAACTACTAACTTGCGCTGGTAGTTTTTGGGGTTTTGGAGGGGTTTGAATATAGGTAGGTTGGGGGATTGTTGGTAAAACAGGACGGGATATTTTAGTAAGATTTTCTGGAAATTTGCTACACACCATGCGTTCAAATTCCATGTTGAAATGAAAAGACACCTGGTTTCGCCGTTGCCAAAAGTTTAAAATTTGCTGTACTGATATCGCTTTATATCGCCCTTGATACAGGGCTTCAATTACGGCTAGATGTAGCCAGTCAATTGGGTACTCTCTTTGCCAATGGTTAACTAACTCACTGGCACTGTACCCATTGAGGTCAAAACTATAATGAATTAATAAGTTGATGGCCAGTTCGGCACAGGTGTTTTGCGGTGTTGTTAGCATGGGGTTTAATTTCCAGGCAATAGGTATAAAAGGTTCACCCATCGCATCTAGCTTAACGTGTTTTTAGCTACGTGATTATTTTTTTCAAGCAGCTTATTTGTTAGCCAGTGTTTTTTATTCTACTTGTCAATCGCTATTATGCAAAATCATATAGTAGAACTCAACCACTAGACAAAGTTACCAGTAAATGCTTAGAGAGTGTGACAGGTGACAGGTGACAGGTGACAGGTGACAGGTGACAGGTGACAGGTGACAGGTTAGGTTACAGGTTACAGGTTACAGGTGCTACGCCACGGTGACAGTAAGAAAACAGGGGATATGGGGAGGATGAATAACCCAATGCCCAATGCCCAATGCCCAATGCCCAATGACTATATCGGTTTAGATCGTTTGAGGGCAACTAATGCCTGATAAATCATAGCTGCAACCTCTGCCCTGGTTGCTTCTTTCGTAGGTGCGAGGATTTGAGGATCGGGGTAGTTAATAATAATTTTGTATTGGGTGGCGGTTGCTACTGCTGTTCTGGCATATTCGGGAATGGATTTTCTATCGGTGTAAATTGTCAACAAATCTTGACTTGCTGGGGGTAGCCCTAGTCCGTTGACTAGAGAAACTATGACCTGTAGTCTTTGCACGTTTTGATAGGGACGAAAAGTGCGATCGCTAAATCCGCCTACAAAACCTCCACTGGCGGCTATTTGAATAGCTTTAACTGCCCAAAAATCGCCGGGAACATCGGTAAATTCGGTGGCTGGGCGTTTAGGAGTGGGGTTAAAAGCAGCTGATATTAAGGCTGTATATTGGGCGCGAGTCATGGGTTTATCTGGTTGATAACTGCCATCGGCAAAGCCTTGGGTTAAATTCATGCTCACTAAAGCCCGAATGTAGGCTTCTGCCCAATGTCCTACTAAATCAGAAAATGAGGGAATTTCTGTATCTGGTTTAACAATGTAGGGAGAAGCAACTACTTCTGCCTGTCCTCTGGCTACCAAAGCTTGATAAATTAAGGCGGCTATTTCTGCGCGGGTAATTTCTCGTAATGGTTCTAAAAGTTCTGGCTGGGGATAGTTAATAATTAATAATTTTTGAGTGGCAATTGTGATGGCGTTGGTGGCATAGGTGGGAATTTGGGCGCGATCGCTATAAACTAATAAACCATTGGGATTACTACCTGTAAATTTCAAGCCGTTAACGATGGATACTATAGCCTGTACTTTAGTTAAGTTTTGTCCTGGTCTAAATGTGCCATCAGGAAAGCCATTTAAAAATCCTGCCTCCGCAGCACTGGCAATGGCTTTAGCTGCCCAAAAATCTGTTCTAATATCTTTAAATCTATTGAGATTATTACTAGCTGGAAATTGAAAAGTCTTGGTAATTAAAGCTGCATATTGGGCGCGGGTGATGGGTGTGGATGGTTGAAAAGTGCCATCAGGAAAGCCACTGATAAAGTCTTGTTTTACCAATGCTTCGACAAATTCTGCTGCCCAATGTCCATCTAAGTCGGCAAAACTGGTACTAATTCCTACTTGGCTGGGAGTATCGGCGGTAGCGGCTAGAAATTCAACTACTCCTTTCACTTGGGCTGGGTTTAATTGATTGCCTACAGAACTGACGGTTTGAAATGATAAATTTTGAATATCAAATTCTTTTTGTTCACGAAAAATATTATCAGCAGGGTCTTGGGGTTTACCCAAGTCGGGAATCGCATTACCATTTACCAGTAATCCTCCTTGAGTATTTTGGCAAATTAAATTTCTTCGCAATACCGGACTAGCATCACGTGCTAACGCCAGAGCAATTCTGTTTTTGATAAGTTTGTTGTTTGCTATTAAAGGGGCGGCAAAATCACTCAGGGCTACACCTACGGGGTTGTTTTCAAAGACATTTCTTAATACTTCTCCTTTACTATGACGTGCCATCATTAAACCGCTGGCAGAGTTCTGAATAAAGATATTATCTAAAATGGCGGGTTTGGCGTTACCTGTTGTCAAAATTCCTTCCCGTAAGCATTTACTGAAGGTATTATTTGCTAAAGTTGGGGCTGTGGACTCAATCCAAATTCCAGTACCTTTATTACTAGGGTTGGTAATAGTTACACCTAAAACACTGGCATCACCCAATAGTAGCAAGGTGATATTTTGCCAACCAAAGCTGGGACTTTGATACTTACCACTACCAGAAATGATGATTTCCTGACCTTTGTTAGATTCGTTACCTACTAATAATGTTTCTCCAGGAATAATTAAGGGGAAAATCTCCCCTGTAGAAGTGTTGTAAGTTCCTGGTGCTAGTTGAATAATTCCTGGTGATTTGGTAATTTTTAAGGCGTGGGTGATTGTTTTTAAGGGACTCAACCGAGAGCCAGTATTAGCATCTTTACCAGTGACAGAATTTACGTAGAGTGTCGCAACAGCCATAATAATTCAGAATTTATAATTCATAATTTATACATTATATTAAGTCAAAATTTATAATAAATTACAGATATAGATCCCCGACTTCTGTAAAAATAACTGCTAAAAAACATGATCTCTCAAAGAAATTAGGGATTTAAATATTACTATCACAGTGACTCACTACAAAGAATCACAAAATAATCACAATAATTGGGTGAGATAATATTGGCAAACTATGATTACTTTTCCACTCGTTCATATTATGTTGACGGTAAATTTGTACGAGTTGATTAAATAATTATTGTCTAGTAATTCCGTTGCATCACGGTATATTTAATTCTCGATTTATGGCTTGAGTTAGAGAACCATAAAAGGCTTTCTCAATAATATTAATCTGACTTTTTAACTCTTCTGGAGAAATTGATAAATTATACAAAATACTCATAAAATATTTCTCCCTTATGGAAGATGAGGAAAAATAATTTTCCCTATATACTTAATTGATCATGAATAAAATAACTTTGATGCAAAAAAAATTATATCTCAATTGCAGTAAAAAATACTTAAACATTAGCAATGATAAGTTTTCTCATGTCCAAATTGGACAGAATGAAAATCAAGTTGCTTAGTTGCTTATATCTTTTTGAGAAATAATTCAGATTTAGAATCAACTCATAGTTATGGAAGATAAAAAATCACACCATCAAAACTCCTTAAAAATTGACGGTGGTACATTTTCCCATGTCCAAATTGGACAAGCAGGTAGTGATCTCACTCAGAATCAGCAATACATTCCAGAAGCGGGTGAGAAACAATTGACAGTTAATGAAGTAGTTGAATTAATAACACAAATTGAATCTTTATTTCGGACTTCGGATTTACCAGAACAACAAAAGAAACAAGCACTTAAACATCTGGATTATGCAAATGATGCAGTTCAGGAAAAAGAACCAGACAAAAACACTGCGGTAATTAGTTTACAGAAAGCTACTAAAGTCCTCAAGGAAGCTAACGAAACTGCTAATGCTGGTCAAGGTCTTTGGCAAAAGTTAGAACCAATCAGCAAACAATTAGCTCCTTGGTTGGGAATCGCAGTTAAAAATATTCTATTTGCTTCATAAATCAATAAATTATGAATCAACAACCACCGCATCAGCACAATCTAGATATTACCAATACATCAATTAGAGAAGCACAAATTGGTCAGGCTGGAAATGACTTACAACAAATACAATATGTAACTGTATATGAAAGTTTTAGTCTAGCTAAATTAATTGGTCGTAGACAGGTAAACCTGCCAACACAACAAGAAGAATATCGCTTCCGAAAAGTTCTACTGAATAAAGTTAAACAATATTGGGTTAACGGTGTACTAGAAAAATCTCTACATAATCAGGCTTTAATTGAACTAGGAATAGAAGAAAGATTAGACTTAGTTGAGCAACCTTCCAGTATTATCAAAGAAATTCCTAATGAATGTCAACCTTTGTCTGAAAACCAAAGTGTTTCTGATGTCTTCAATCAGATGGGAGAAGGACGTACTTTATTGATTTTGGGAGAACCAGGAGCAGGTAAAACAATCACTCTCTTAAAGTTGGCACAAGATTTAATTACTCGGACTGAAGAAGATTTGAGTCAACCAATTCCCGTAATTCTCAACTTATCTTCTTGGGGTAATAATCCCCAAAAATTTAATGATTGGCTCATTGAAGAATTAAATAGTAAATATCAAATTTCTACAGAACTTAGTAAAGATTGGATGAGAAATGAACAACTAATACTATTATTAGATGGTCTAGATGAGGTCAAGGTTGAATATCGTTCAAGCTGTGTCCAAGCTATTAACCAATTTAGTCAAGAACATGGGTTAACTGAGATTGTAGTGTGTAGCAGGATTCAAGATTATCAAGCTCTTTCTAACCCTTTGCAATTACAAGCTGCAATCTACATCCAATCTTTAACCCCTCAACAGGTTAACCAATATTTGGACAGTGCCGGCAGTCAATTAGAAGCGGTAAAAACCTTACTTGAGGAAGATACCGCACTCCAAGAATTAGTTAAATCACCCCTAATCCTGAGTGTAATCACCCTGGCTTATCAAGGTAAAAAAGTAGAAGAACTATTACAAATAGCTTCTGTGGAAAAACGGCGTGAACACCTGTTCAATACTTATATTGAGCGGATGTTTAAGCGCAAGGAAGTTAATCAGCAATATTCAAAAGATCAGGTTATACATTGGCTAAATTGGTTAGCACAAAAGATGTATCAAACATCTCAATCAGTCTTTTTAATTGAGAAAATGCAGCCTAATCTGTTGCAGTCTAATGTGCAAAAAAATCTTTATCAAATCGAAATTATTCTGATTGGAATAATAGTTATTGGATTAATCTTATTTCTAGGTAGAACTTTAGATTTAGATAATGATAAAATTAACCTTTTTAATGTATTAACCATAAACATTCTCCTATGGAGTTTAGTTTTATGGTGGAATTTCGGCAGGGGTAAAGTAGAAATAGAAACCTTTGAAACTTTGACATGGCCTTGGAAAAAAACACAAAAGGATTTGCTTAATGCCTTAAAATATGGACTAAGTTGGAGCTTAATTTTATCTCCAATGGGGATATTGTGGTGTTATATCACTTGGGAAAACCCAAAATGGCCAATTGGTTATGAAAAAATATTAATATTTGGAACAATTTTAGGATTAATATTTGCGCTGATTATAGGATTAATTCGTAGCTTTAAAGGCTCAGAAATAGAGATCAAAACTATTCCCAATCAAGGTATCATAAAATCTTTTTATAATGCGGTGATTGTCGTATTAGTTAGCTGGATAATTTTATTTTTGATTATTTTTACCTTGTTTCCTCAAGGATTACAATCAAAAACTTCTATCATCAGTTGGGGACTGATTTTAGGGCTACTTTTTGGAGGGGGAATATCAGTTATTCAACACTTTAGTTTAAGATTTATCCTCTGGGTTAAGGGGTTTATTCCTCATAATTTAGCTCGCTTTCTTGATTATGCTAGTGAGCGCGTTTTTCTACAAAAAGTTGGTGGTGGTTATATCTTTGTTCATCGGATACTACTAGAACATTTTGCAACGCGAATCCATTCTTCACAATCGGAAATAAGAAACACCTACAAAACTATAAAAATTTTGTTTGTAGGGGGAGCAATTATAATTATTAGCCTAATTTATGGTACTGTTTGCTTGAATTTTGCGGAGTTTCAACTGAAATCCCAAGCAAATATGCTAATTTCAGCAATGGATGCTGTTCGTAAATATAATCATGATTACATTACACCTTTATTAAGAACAGAAGCAGACGAAAAACTTTTGATGGAATCAATTCCTACCTTTGCTGTAAATCAAGTATTTAATGTGTTTGCTGCTGCTTATAAAAATGATTATGGAGATTACATTTATAAATCTGCGATGATTAATCCCAGTAATCTCAATGATAAAGCAACGCTGGAGGAAATCAAAATTATTGAGACCCTAAAACAACAAGATTTAGATACTCAACGTCAACCAGCAGGTCAGAACATTGATCAAGGATATCAAGATCAAGTAGCAGTTCAGAATATTGATCAAGGATATGTTAAGATAGAAGATAGAGATTATTTCTATACATCTCGCCCCATTAAAATTACTGATAAAACTTGTTTGAGTTGTCATTCGACTCTAGAAAAAGCTCCTCAATCGTTACAAGTTCTCTATAAACAAGGCAAATATGTTGCTAATCAAGGATTTGGTTGGGAATTGAATACAGTTATTGGTGCTAAGGTTGTTTATGTTCCGGCAACGGAAGTATATAAAATAGCTCAAAAGGATTTTATTATTCTTGTAGGTGCTTTTATTTTGATATCCGCTGTGGTTATTATTGCAATGAGTATTTTGTATAGCCATTGATTGAGGTACTACTTGGTAATACCTGAATTCAACCCTTTATTTAACAAGGGTTTTAGCGATTTATTAATGTTTCAAAATGTTCGCCATATTTTGATAATAAAATATTCAAACTTTTATCACATCTGGATTTGAAAATTAGGAAATTATTTTCATGATTTCCGGTTTAATGGAAAAGGGTTAGTAACCCATTTAAAGCGATTGCCTCAATTATAGATATTGGTACAGTCGTAAAATATTCTTGTTGAAATTGTTCTTCTTGAATTGCAGATAGAAACTTACTAATAGCATATTCAGCTTTAGTTTCATCACTATTCATTTCATCCCACGTAATTTGTAAATCACTATCTTGTGATTTTACATTAAACCCTAAATATCTGAGTGAGTGAAATCCTAAATATAAACTTAAATCACTAATACCTAATCTTTCTAAAAATTGTACACGAGTCACTAATTGATTTGTCCGACTTAAAAATTTGGCAATTCCTACTAATTTCAACCAAATGTCTTGAGGTATTTGATGTTCTGGTTTTTGCCAAGCTAATGCTAATTTTTTTTGATGATAAATTGATTTTCTCACCCATAACCGGACTTCTTCCCAACTGGTAGGACAATCTTTGACAATTAAGATATTATCATCATCTATAAATTCTAAATCATCTTGATTTCGCCAATCTAAAATCATCGCTGATTTTTCTGCTTTTACTTCTAATTCTGTACAAGGACGAACATCAATCAATCTAATTTCATAATGGGGTTTACGGTTTCGTTTTTTATCTTCATAACTATTAAAATCAATCTCTGCAATACAATCACATCTACCTTCAGGTAACTCCTCTTTGTAATGTCCCCACCAAATACCCGGAAAAGGAATTTTACTAGAATCATCTCTAATATTAAATTCAGTTTTAATATATTGTATTTTCTGTCCTTTTAAATCCTCTTGATTGCGATGCCAAGTATTCTCAAAACAGCAATTTTTTATTAACAGTTTAGGAACATGATTTCCCATTCCACAAGGTTCTAAAAGTTTTAATTCTAAAAATAAATCTTTACCTGAATTCTTCCCTAAATCGGCAACGGTTACTATTAAATCAGCTTGTACCGTAGGTGTAAGTTCAACACCTGCTAAATGTTGCCGTAATTTTTGATTAATTGCATCTGTAAATAACGGAATATTCTCAGCTAATAAACTTAATCCAGCCGCAAAGGGATGTCCACCAAAACGATGTAATAAGTGTTCCTGTTCTTTAACTAATTGATATAAATCAACTCCATTAATTGATCTGGCAGAACCACGCGCAAGTTTCGGTTTATTAGCTTCTAAATCACCTATTTCTGTACTTAACAAAATTGTTGGTTTGCCTGTTTCTTGGGCAATTTGTCCCGCTACTAAACCTAAAACTCCTACTGCCCATTGTGGGTCTTCTAATACTATCACGCTGGTAGTTGATAAATCCAATTGGGAGAGTTTTTGTAATACTTGATTTTGCACATCTTTTTGTAAAGACTTACGTCTTGTATTGGCTAATTCTGTTTCTTGTGCCAATTTTTGACAGCGTTGCATATCCCGACTGGTTAATAATTCCACACAGAAACTAGCATCACCTTGAATTCTACTAACGGCGTTAATACGAGGTCCTAAACCAAAGGAAATATCTGTGGGGCGATCGCCACTTTTCTGGCATAATTCTAATAAGATTCCTACTCCTGGTCTTCTTTTTGTTGGAGACTTAGAATCATTGTATAATCTTTGCAGTCCTAATTTAGCTAAATAACGACAATCTCCACTTAATTGAACTAAATCTGCAATTAATCCTATCGCTACTAAATCTAATAAATCTGCTACAGGTTTTTGGGGTACATCTGGCAAAGTTTGATATAGTCCTTCTACTAATTTATAAGCCACCGCTACCCCAGAAAGATGAAATAACGGATGGGTTTCTGGTAAATAACGAGGATTAATAATTGCACTCACAGGTGGACGTTCTGTCGGTAAGGTATGATGATCAGTAACAATGACATCAATGCCTAATTTCTGTGCATAAATAATCTCATCAATATTTGTACTTCCAGTATCACAAGTGACGATTAATGTACATTCTTGTTGTGCTAAATTATCAATTCCTGCTACATTTAAACCATGAGATTCTGTTAAGCGATTGGGAATATAATAAGTTAACTTTTCTTGTTGAATAAAAAACTCTCCCAACCCATCCCATAATACCGCAGTGGAAGTAATTCCATCAGCGTCAAAATCTCCCCAAATTGCTACTTTTTCTCCAGATGTCGCCGCTTTTTTTAATCTTTCTACGGCTAAATTCATTTCTTGTCCAAATTCAAATGGACTTGCAGGTTGATAGTTTTTATGGTTAACAAATCTGGCTAATTCTAATTCTGTTTTTATCCCTCTTTGCCAAAGTAATTGTGCTGCAAATATTCCCGATGATGATAAATACTTTTTAACTTCTTGGATAAACCACTCAGGAATCTGTGTTGTTTCTACTAAATTCCACTGCATTGAATTAATTAAATTGCTATCTCTTCGATAGTAGCAAGATTTGGTAATATTTTATCACTTTGTTCTAAGGAACTATTTTCTGAATTGTAGCAACGTACATAATATGGACAATCTTTTTTACAGGCTTTGGGATATGCTGGTTCTTGGGGAAATGGTTGATTTTGTTGATATGCTACCAACCAGTTAGTTAAGTTATTTAATAATTTCTGGAGAGTTTTTTCTGTTTTTTGATGTTGTTCAATATTATAATTAAATTGAATTTTATTTAGTTTATTTTGAGGATTAACAAACCAATAAGTCATAGATATATTTTCTGGTAAAAAAATACTGGTTTCCGCCAAAACATACATATATAATCTAGTTTGCCAGTTATTCTCTAAATCATCTTTATTTAGTGATTTAGCGTAGGTTTTCCAATCTATTATTTGTGCTGTTTCTTGTTCTGCTATCAATAAATCATAAATTACTGTAATTAGATAATCTTGAATTTGCAAAGTTCGATAATGTTCACTCTCTCGAAATATCTGATTATTTGTCTCAGTTTTTAGTATTTCTGGAGCTAATTTGTTAAAATCTTTAACCCATATTTGTAATTCACTATCTACTGCTAAAAAACCATCAATAGGTAAATTCATTGCTTGCTGCTGCATCAATAAGTGAAACTGACTACCTAAAGTTTGACTTTTTTCGTATGTTGGATTGGTAGGTGTATTCAGTTTTTCTAAATATGTGTGTTGGAATTTGCGTGGACAAGCTACCAGTAGGTTAAGATGTCCTTGGGAAAGTCGAAATAATTCTATGGCTGTTGATGACATTTTTTCCTCCCCGCGCACCTTTTTTTGTAGGTAGTTGACTTACAAGTGGTTTTTTGCTAAAGTATCTAATAATGGGGTGTGTTTAACTTTTTTTAATTTTTGACACCCGATTATTAAAATTATCTAATATTAAATTTACCATAGAGAGACTAAAAAGGCAATACTATCGAGCCGCAAAAAGTCTAATTTTTTTTCATATCTTGCTCCTTCGTGTTCTTCGTGGTTGAATAACAGAAAGTAAAAGGCTGAATTTTAAGATATTTGCTTCATCCTTTTACCTTGTTTTGAATTTGCGAATTAATTGATATTTTCCCTAGCATCCTTAACAGCCGCAATAAAAAATAATACGGTGAGGGGAATACTTAAACCCAGGATAATTGCAGTAGTTTGGACACCTAAATCTGGCTGTCCAGAACTAAGTTCAAACACAGAACCCACAGCAGCGATCGCTGTAAAACAAGAACCACCTAAAAATAAACCGCTTTTTGGAGTTAAATACACTACTAGACCACCCTATGCTACTGGTTTGACTGCTTGATACGAGAAACCATTTTTAGATAGTTCCTGTGCCAAAGTCAAGGAGTTTTCTACACGATCCACAAATACCACACCATTGAGGTGATCCATTTCGTGTAGGATACATCTGCCTAACAATTCATCTGCTTTTAATCTCTGTGGGCGACCGTATTCATCTTTATAAGCAATTTCTACAGTTTGAGGACGTTTAACATCTAAATAAACTTGAGGGATGCTTAAACAGCCTTCTTGAGCGACACAAAGCTCACTGCTAACTTGCTTAATTACAGGATTAATTAATACCAGCGGTGGGGCTTCTGGTTTGTCTGGTTCGCAGTCAATGACAATTAATTGTTTATTAATTCCGACTTGGGGTGCAGCCAAACCAATACCGTCTTCGCTGTACATAGTTTGCAGCATTTCCCGCACCAGTTGGCGAAGTTCATCATCTATTTTTGTGACGCGCTTGGCAGGTTGACGCAGGACGCGATCGCCTAAATAATGAACCTTCAAAGGTGGATTTTTTAACTTTTTCTTCTCTACAGCAATATCAGAGGGCATGATGATCTTGGCTTGATGATGAATGTCTAACTAATATAATTCTATCGTTATTTGGGAAGCGACAGGTGACAGTGAAAAACGTCAGATACCTTCTAAACTAAGATGAATGCTGAATATAGAAAGAACTATTTTGATTATTCCTATTTTGATTACTCATCATTCATCAATTATTACTTCTTCCTTAACTCTAACAGGCAATTGAGCTAAATCAGGCAACTCCACTGCTTCTGCATCAACAATTTTATCCTTAATATTTAAGGGAATATTTAAAGGTTCACGTTCTTCCACCCAGCAACTAGCCACAGGCAAAGTTTGTTCTAACTCATCTAAAGGTCGAGGAATAACCATCACTGCATTGAGTTCACCAATCCTTTCCGCTTCAAACATCCCCGCTTCTACCGCTACCGCCACATTAGCAACTGTACCGCGAATAATAGCTGTACATAAACCTGCACCGATTTTTTCATAGGATGCTAGATGTACCTCTGCGGATTTTAACATAGCATCACAAGCACCCACCATGGCTGGAAAGCCCCTTGTTTCCACTAACCCAATAGCCTGATTACTCAAACGACTATAATTACCATCATTCATCATTTGTGTCAGGCGGTTAATAGGTAGAACTATATCTAAATTAGGATAAGGTCGAGGAATAACTAAACTAGAAACTAACTGTCCAAACTGTTCTGCTGTTTGTACACCAGCTTCTACAGCCAATCGAACATCAGCAATACCACCACGGACAATTGCTGTACAGTGACCACTACCAATCTTTTCATAACCAACTAAATGGACACCAGCAGATTTTAGCATCATATCAGCCGTGCCAACTATTGCTGGGAAGCTAAGAGTAGATACCATACCCAAGGCAGTATCCTTGAGGTTGTCACGGCGGCGCGGTGCATGGATGGTGCTGAGAGCGCGTTGATTGTATGTTTCCATCATAAATTCACCAGGATACTCGCAAAGAAAGACAACTAACAATTAATACTTACTCTGAAGAATTTTCAGAGTTTTCATCACTCAAGGGTTGCCGATGGGGAAACAAAGTAGTCAAAAGTCTATTAATGCTTCCTTGTCCATATATTTGTGTCCCAAAGGTATTATTTGGTTCAGCATGATTCGGACTGGTTTCGGGGGCTTGAGAGTTAGTTTCTGGAGAACCTGGGAGATTTGTTTCTTGGGGAATGGGGTCAGTAACCAGAGGAGTTTCTGTAACTGGAGGTGACTGGCTTTTCGGGGTGGGAGAAGGTGGAGAGACTGAAGTAGATTCTTGTTTAACTTGTTTAAAATCTATAAAGGCCGCAGCCGAGAATTGAGTAGAATTAACTACTGTTTTCTTTTCTTCTTCCTCTTCCTGTTGTTGGGACTCTAGGGTATCTTTAGTAGTTGTATCCGTGGCAGTTTTGACTGCTGATAAATTTTCAGGTTCATCAATTTTACGGCTACTATCTCCCAATATTGAACCAGATGCTAATACTTGCTCAGGTGCTACAGAACAATTGAACACTGTGGTAGCTGCACCGATACAAGCATTGGCCCCTATTTTGCCTTGACCAACCATTAAAAAGCCGGCTCCCAGGTTTGCTCCTGCTTCTATTTCTAGGATACCCTCATTGACCTGGAGAATTGACCCCATGCCAATACATACTCCAGCACCAATAATAATTTTACTTTTAGCAGCTGCTTGAAGTATTACCCCTGGTGCTATGACCGCACTGGGATGAATATTTACTTCGCCACTAATATAAGAATCTAATTTGTCGCTGAGGCGAAGCAACGGCACAGACATGAATTTTATTACCTCGGAAGCCGGAAAAATGAATAAGAAAAATTTTGAGGTGGGGTGGTGGGGAGGTGGGGTGATGGGGTGATGGGGATAATAAATTAATATCTGTCACCTGTCACCTGTCACCTGTCACCTGTCACCTGTCACCTATCACCTGTCACCTAAATTATGGACGTTGGATAATTGCTTCTAACACGCGGCGTTTGGCTGCGGTATCAATACCAATTAAACGCACATATTCCCCTGGATATTCAGAGATACAAGCTTCTAAAGCAGCGATCGCATCTCTTTCCGATCTAGCTTCAATCTGACCTGCACTGGCCCAAGTACCTGTACGGAAACGGCGTTGATCTACGTGTTCCACACTAATCTTAAAACCACTGGTCAACAACTGTCTGAGTTGATCAACTACTTCCGCACTCAAACGGGTACTGGTTGCAGTTGCAGTTGCAGTTCTACCACCAACACTGGCAGATGCTACAGATGTTTTGCCGTTACTAGCAGCAACTACAGGCCCGTTAGGACGTTGAATAATAGTTTCCAGGACGCGGCGTTTAGCTTTGCTATCAATACCAATTAAACGTACATAGTCCCCTTGATGGGAAACCATACATTCTTCCAAAGCTGCTATCACGTCATTAGCTGAAGTTGTTTCAATGGGCTGGCAACTTTGCCAAGTACCTGTACGAAAACGACGCTCATCTACGTGTTCTGTACCAATTTTGTAACCATTAGCCAAAAGTTGACGAATTTGGCTAACTGTTTCCGCACTGAGTCCACCACTAGCAACTGCACCATTACCATTACCGTTATAGCTTCTGTAAGCTCCAGCAGATGCTGCCGCAGGAGCTTTAAAGCCAGATGTACTTGCAACCACACCATCTGGGCGTTGAATAATGGTTTCTAATACTCGCTTTCTGCCCTGGTCAATCCCAAATAGACGCACATACTCGCCACTATGGTCTATTAAACAAGATTCTAAAGCAGAGATGGCTTCACCTAAAGACCGTGTTTCAATAGGCTGGCAACTTTCCCATGTACCTGTACGAAAACGTCTTTGATCTACGTGTTCTGTACCAATTTTATAACCTTGATCTAGTAGATAGCGTACCTGCTCTACCGTTTCTGCACCCAATTTGCTTGCCACTTCAATACTCCTATCCAATTCTTCAACTGTAATACTTGTATAATTTTTCGCCCCATGAATATTCAATTCATCCCGGATGGGGGCAATACATTTAAGATCCTCTGCACAGCGATAGCCAGCCCGCAAAGCTTGATTTATCCCCACCACGTGGTGAGCAAATTCCTGATCCTGATTTTGTACATCTGGTAGGCGATCAGCTTGTTGCTGTGTGGTAATTACTGAACCAGAGGCTACGTATTTACCCGGTGGAATTTCTACATCTTGTATTAATGCGTGCATCATGACGATGCAACCAGCACCTACCCTGGCATTAAAAACGGTGGAACGAAAGCCAATAAAACAACTTTCACCTACATACGCTGGCCCATGAATCAGTGCCATGTGGGTAATAGAAGCATCTTTACCAATCCATACCGAGTATTTTTTACCGTCATCACCAACTACTCGGCCTTGCTCCAACCCATGAATGACTACACCATCTTGAATATTAGTATTTTCACTGATATGAAAGGGTGTTCCTTCATCTGCTCTTATAGAAGTTCCTGGGGCAATAATCACATTCGCACCCAGGTGTACATCCCCAATTAAATTGCAAGAAGAATGTACAAATGCGGTTTGATGGACATCGGGTTCAGCTAAACTCCTTGACCACGGGGTTGGGGGTGCCGCCGTGCTGCGGACTACCATTGTGAGATTCCTCCTGAATATGCTTTTTGTCAGTTATTCAGTGGTCAGTTGTTGGTTGACTATATTTCTGTCACCTGTCACCTGTCACCTATTTCTTGACTATCTATACTGGTCTTTTTTGCTGTAAATAAGACCATTTTCAACATGAATGGTGTCTATGATTGCCACTACTGCTGCATCTAATGGACGTTGTTCGTTACCAAGAACTTGACGAGCGGCACTTCCACGACTGATTAGTACCCACTCATCAAAGCCAGCCCCGACACTGTTATCAGCCGCTACTTCGTATTCTGGCAGAAGATTCCCATTTTCATCTATTAGTTGCAGCATCAATAGTTTTACACCTCTAAGACTAGGATCTTTTTGGGTGCTAACTACTGTGCCACGCACTTTTGCAATTTGCATCTAAAAATTATTGTCTGCTTACAGGACGAATTCCACTCACACCTTCCCGGAACTGTTCTACATCCTCTGTATACCGAATTGGTAGTACATATTCTAAGTTTTCGTGGGGACGAGCGATGATGTGGGTAGATAAAACTTGTCCACCGTTTACTCTCTTGACGTTATCTACTCCAGCTGCTACTGAAGCTTGGACTTCGGAAACGTCACCACGAATGATTACTGTTACTCGTCCACTACCAATTTTTTCATAGCCTACTAAGGTAACGCGAGCTGCTTTTACCATCGCATCAGCAGCTTCTACTACTGCTGGAAAGCCAAGAGTTTCAACCATTCCTACTGCAATTGACATTGGGGTTTCATCCTTAAATTAATTTTTTCAACAGACAAGTATTTCAAATCAAGTAGCACCGTTAACTGCTTATTATCAAAAGCGGTTAAGTACGGAACTGTTCTACTGCTTCGGTGTAACGAATAGGTAATACATATTCTAGGTTTTCGTGGGGACGAGCGATGATGTGAGTAGATAAAACTTCACCACCGTTGACTCTTTTGGCTGCTTCAATTCCAGCTGATACTGAAGCTTGGACTTCGGAAACGTCTCCCCGAACTATTACGGTAACACGCGCACTACCAATTTTTTCATATCCTACCAAAGTTACACGAGCTGCTTTCACCATCGCATCAGCAGCTTCTACTACCGCAGGAAACCCTTTAGTCTCAATCATTCCAACTGCAATTGGCATCGCAGAACTCCTAAAAATTTAATACAATCAGTACTATGGGTGGAAATTTTTGACGGGGATGCTCATTTTGATCCCAGAAAATTACTTCTAAAATTAAGCATAGGAAACCTTGGCATCCCTGGCAACATAAATTACTATAATAGTTTGTAATAAAAAAGTTTAAAAAAACTTAACAAAACTTAATTCACTCCTAAATCTTAGATAAAAATCCACGGTTTCCTGGAGTGGTCGCTTATGCTTTATAATCTCTTTATCACATTTAGAAAACATAGTTCATAGCCAGTGCTGATTACATCTGGCTGGGATTGATTAGAGGCTGCATATTCCACTGTCTCAATCTTTCCTGACATTTTGTTATCTTTATATGCATTCCATGAAAAATATATAAGTTGACTAAATGTAACCTAGAAATTTACTTTTCCAAAGTATAAATACAAATTTACAAGCAGAGGGTTTGTGAATACGAGTAGATGCTTTTAGCTGTGTAAATGTTATCTGTAAATGCCATTTATGTAGCAGATTCGGGAGTAAAAACACATAGTTAAAATTGGCTAAGAATATTTAGTAAAACTAAGATTTTAAGAAGCTAAATTTTTATGAACAAAACTTTTTTCAACTTATTTAATAAACTAAAGGTTGAGTCGTCAAGGAAAATTTAGATGAATGACTTTCTATTCTTTACGAGTTTGTTTGTACCTTTTTACAGCTTACTAGGTGCGATTTTGACTTTGCCTTGGGGCATAGGATTGATTAAACGTACGGGACCGCGACCTGCTGCCTATTTTAACTTGTTGACAACTTTTTTAGGTTTTATTCACAGCCTATTTGTGTTTAAAGATATCTGGAATAGGGCGCAGGAAAACTTAGTAATTACTTGGTTTCAGGCGGCGGATTTTAAGTTAACCTTTGCTCTAGAACTATCACCAGTGAGTATTGGGGCTGTAGTTTTAATTACTGGTTTGAGTCTATTAGCCCAAATTTATGCTCTGGGTTATATGGAGAAAGACTGGTCATTAGCCAGGTTTTTTGGGTTACTGGGATTTTTTGAAGCTGCCTTGTGTGGGTTAGCAATTAGTGATTCTTTATTCCTCAGTTATGCTTTGTTGGAAGTTCTCACCCTTTCTACTTATTTGCTGGTGGGTTTTTGGTATGCTCAACCTTTGGTAGTAACGGCTGCCAGGGATGCGTTTCTGACTAAACGGGTGGGAGATTTGTTATTGCTAATGGGTGTTGTTACCCTTTCGACTTTATCTGGGAGTTTAAATTTTTCTGACTTGTATGAGTGGGCGCAAACTGCGGATTTAAGTCCTTTAACATCAACATTGCTGGGCATAGCTTTAATTGCTGGGCCTGCGGGTAAGTGCGCTCAATTTCCTCTGCATTTATGGTTGGATGAGGCGATGGAGGGACCAAACCCGGCTTCGGTGATGCGAAATTCTCTGGTAGTGGGTGGTGGGGCTTATGTTTTATACAAACTTGAACCAATATTGGCTTTATCCCCTGTGGCGCTGAATGTTTTGGTGTTCTTGGGGATAGTAACCGCTGTGGGGGCAACATTGGTATCAATTGCCCAAATTGATATCAAGCGTGCTTTATCTCATTCGACCAGTGCCTATATGGGACTGGTATTTTTGGCAGTGGGTTTAGAACAAGGTGGTGTGGCTTTGATGTTGCTGTTAACTCATGCGATCGCCAAAGCACTGTTATTTATGAGTTCTGGTTCTATCATATATACTACCCAAAGTCAAGACTTAACAGAAATGGGTGGTTTGTGGTCACGGATGCCAGCTACTACAACCGCCTTTGTAGTGGGTTCGGCCGGGATGGTGACATTATTGCCATTGGGTAGTTTTTGGGCAATGTTAGCTTGGGCTGATGGTTTAGTTAAGGTTAATCCTTGGGTGATTGCAGTTTTAGTCCTAGTTAATGGTTTAACAGCTTTGAATTTAACTAGAGTATTCCGCCTGATTTTTTGGGGAGAACCGCAGCAAAAAACACGCCGCGCTCCGGAAGTTGGTTGGACAATGGCTTTACCAATGGTAATTTTAACCGTAATTACCCTGATGTTACCTCTCATGCTTCAGCAATGGTACTTACTACCAGAATGGAAAAGTATAGATTGGTATGTATTATCTGCCTTGTTAACTTCCACTATTTTAGGTTTGACCATTGGCTCAACTATGTATCTACATAAAGGTTGGTCAAGATCCACAATTTTGGGTTGGAGATTTATCCAGGATTTACTAGGTTATGATTTTTACATTGACCGAGTTTATCGCCTCACCATTGTTAGTGCTGTAGCAATGTTATCGAAAATATCCGCTTGGAGCGATCGCTATTTGGTAGATGGTTTGGTAAACTTAGTCGGTTTCGCTACCATTTTTGGTGGACAAAGTTTAAAGTACAGTATTTCCGGTCAATCCCAAGCCTATATGTTAACCATCTTAGTCGTGATCAGTGTACTTGGTTTCTTCATTAGTTGGTCATTGGGTTTACTGGATAAATTACCTTTTTGAATAGGTGACTGGTGACTGGTGACTGGTGACTGGTGACTGGGTAATCAAGTTTTATTCTTGCCAATAATGAACAATGCCCAATAACGACTAATAATCACTGACAAGCTTATGATGTTGAGTATTTTAATTTTGCTACCATTAATTGGTGCAGCCTTAATTGGTTTCTATCCCACTACCATAAATGGGAAAATAGCCCGTGGTATGGCTTTAACCTGCGCGGTAATTATCTTTCTGTGGACAATTTTCCTGACAGTGAAATTTAATCCGGCAGAGGTAGGGATACAGTTTGCTGAGTCTTTACCTTGGATAGATGTTTTAGGCTTGAACTATAATCTAGGCATAGATGGTTTATCTCTGCCATTATTGCTGTTGAATGGACTTTTAACCTGTATTGCTGTTTATAGCAGTGATGAGACGATTCAACGGCCAAGATTTTACTATTCCTTGATTCTGCTCCTCTGTACAGGAGTGATAGGGGCATTTTTAGCACAGGATTTATTGTTATTCTTCCTGTTTTATGAATTGGAATTAATTCCCCTCTATCTCTTAATTGCTATTTGGGGTGGTGCAAAAAGGGGTTATGCTGCAACAAAGTTTTTGATTTACACCGCTTTTTCCGGGATTCTGATTTTAGCTAGTTTCTTGGGTATGGTGTGGTTGAGTAACTCTCCTACCTTTGGACTAGCGACTTTAAACGCTCATACTCTCCCACTAGGGACACAACTTTTACTATTAATCGGGATTTTGGTAGGGTTTGGGATTAAAATTCCCCTGATTCCTTTCCATACATGGTTACCAGATGCTCACGTGGAAGCTTCCACACCCATCTCTGTTTTATTAGCTGGGGTGTTGTTGAAATTGGGGACTTATGGTTTACTGCGGTTTGGGATGAACTTGTTACCAGCAGCTTGGGAATATGCTGCACCTTCCTTAGCAACATGGGCTGTAGTTAGTGTATTGTTTGGTGCATCCTGTGCGATCGCCCAAACTGATATGAAAAAAATGGTAGCCTATAGTTCTGTCGGTCACATGGGCTATATTTTACTAGCGGCGGCGGCCGCTACACCTGTTAGCATTTTAGGTGCTGTGATGCAAATGGTTAGTCACGGTTTAATTTCTGCACTGATGTTTTTATTGGTGGGAGTTATCTATAAAAAAGCTGGTAGCCGTGATTTAGATGTGATCAAAGGACTATTAAACCCAGAAAGAGGAATGCCAGTCATTGGTACATTGATGGTGTTAGGAGTCATGGCCAGCGCAGGGATACCGGGAATGGTGGGTTTCATTGCTGAATTCATTATTTTTCGGGGTAGTTTTGAGGCTTTCCCAGTACAAACTCTATTATCAATGTTAGGGACTGGTTTAACGGCGGTTTACTTCTTACTTCTGCTTAACCGTGCCTTTTTTGGGCGTTTATCTGCACCACTGATCAACTTACCTAGAGTTTATTGGAGCGATCGCATTCCTGCCTTTATCTTAGCTTTGTTAATTGTAGTTTTCGGGATTCAACCAGCTTGGTTAGTACATTGGACACAAGCCACAATTCAAGGAATGGTCAATACACAGAACCTAATAACTCAAATACTCTGATATCAGAGGAGAAAAGTAAAAGTTGAATAATGGATGCTAGAAATTGGGAAAATTTAGTTTGACATTCCCAATTCTAGCAACCAGTATTAATCAATAATTTAATGGTTAAAGTGTCTTTATTCATGTTATTTTTGATAAATAGATTCACAACAACCACAAAAAACAAAACAAAGGATTTTATAAATGAAATCAAAACATTTAGAAATATATGCAGATGGCGCGGGTATCATGGTTGGTTCAACCGTAAGTAAACTAAATTTTTACTCTGTTGTAGATATTTCAGAAGATAATGAAGAAAAACAAATAGAAGAATTGAAAGTACAGATAGCTATTCCTACAATCACTTTACTCAAAGTATGCGCTAGATTCTTAAAGCAAATTAAAACCGACGAGCAAGAGATTATTAGTGTCATAGACAGTCATAAAGAAGAAATCATAAAAACCTTGGCAAGTTTAGCATTACAAGAAAGTGATGGAGAATAAAAATGTTAAAAATAACTTCACAATTAGAAAAATCTCCCTTGTTAAAACATAATTACGAATTTCTGCGGAAAACCAAGATGATCACTTCTATTTCCGTGCAGATGCAGAAGGTACAGACAAACCAATACTATCATAAATTTGTCGCTTTTGAAGATGAAAAAATTAGACTTGATAAATTAAGAAAAAAGTCTAAACTAATTATTGAAATACGTAATTATTTGTCTTTAAATGAAGATTGGGACGGATATCAAGGAGTTGCGCCTCAATCAAAAACAATTGAAGAAACTATTTATTTTGTAAAAAATATACCTGATTTTATATCATTACCTAAACCAATGGTAAGTGGTACAGGAATAGTTGGCTTGTTTTGGGAAAATGATAATGTTTATGCTGAAGTATGTTTTGAAGGTGATGGAACATTTTGGTATTACGGAACAGATAGTGATTTGGAAATAGGAGAAGAATCTGTATCTATTCAAGATACACATGAATTACCAAAAAAATTAATTAATTTAATTAAGAAAATTTAATTTTCTATGAACTGTTCAGAAATTTACAATGTAACATCTAATAGATGTAAGTTTGTACAAAAAAATGATTCTCAATGTAATTGTGAAAAAGTTTCAGTTAGTCAATATTCTCCAGGGAGAATAGAAGATGATGAAATACTAATCAGACAAATTTATTCACCTATTCATATAGATCAAGAAACCGGGAAAGTTAATTCCCTTGCTTTTGATGATGCTAAAGATAAAGGTATGTCAGTAAATAGAAAAACATATAAGTAGGTAAACAAAAAAAATTAAAGGTGTGTAAAGATAAGTAAATACGGAAAAACATATATTAGGGTGATGTAAATATGGGGTCAAGGTTAAGGATATTCCTGACAAAAAAACAAGATAGAGAGTTGTTTGACCTGAGAACAGCGAAAGTACCGCAGAAAGTAAAAGATAGAGCTGAAGTAATCAGATTAAATGCAGATGGTTGGTATGTGGAAAAAATAGCGGCTCACTTTGATTGGGGAGAGCAAACAGTAAGAGTCGTGTTGAATAAGTGGGAAAAAGAAGGAATAGAAGGACTCCATGAGTTACCAGGTCGAGGGAGAAAGCCAAAATTGGTGGAAGCTGACATTGAATATTTAGAAAAATGCTTGAAAGAAGAAGCACAAACTTATAACAGTAAGCAATTAGCAGAAAAACTGGATAAAGAGCGTGGGATAAAAGTAAGTACCAACACAATCAGACGGGGACTAAAAAAAAAGGGGTGATTTGGAAGCGGATAAGAATAAGTCATCAAGCAAAACAAGATCCAGTGACTCGTGCAAATAAACAAGCAGATATGGATATGTTAGAACTGGCTGCGGCTAGTGGAGAAATAGACCTAAAATATTTGGATGAATCAGGATTTTCAGCTTGGAGTGATTCAGGTTATACATACTATCAAAAAGGAGAACAAAAAAAGCTCGAACAAACAAAAAGACGTGGACGCAGAATCAGTATTATTGGGCTATTTCAGCCATTAATTAGCTTTATTTATGGTCTAGTAATTGGAGGAGTTAAGCGCAGTTCTTACATCAAAATGATGGAACAAGAGGCGCAAGAAGCATCTGAAAGTAAACGAATGAGAGTCATAGTTCAAGATAATGGACGAATACATTGTTGTAAAGAAGTTCAGGCATTATGGACAAAGTGGGAACAAATGGGTTTATATATGTTTTTCCTTCCTAAATATTGCTCGGAAATGAATCCAATTGAATTAGAATGGCAACATCTTAAACGAGATGAAATTGCTGGAAAAATGTTTGAGGATGAATTAGAACTAGCGTATGCAGTTATGGATGGTGTTGAAACCAGAGGTAAAAAAGGAAAACACCGGACAGAACGTACTAAATTTAACAAAGCCAATTAGGTTAACTTTTCTTTACATACCTTTAAATTTTTCTGTTAACCTACTTACATCACTCGAAGAATTAAATAAAAAAGTTGAATATAAACTCAAGCTAGATCAGGAGAGAGGTAAAGATAGAGATTTTCTAGGTGTTGTTTATACAACTTGTGAAAATGTCCGATCAATAAAAACTAATGATAACATCAAGGCTTTTTGTGTGTATGATACAGGTAATAAACATGATATTTCCCATGCAGATATTTGCCAAACTATATCTAGTCGTGTGGAAGGAAGTAGAATGCGTTTTAAATTAAGAAAAGCTTTTTCCGAGAAACCAGTAACACTAGATGTTGTGTTTACAACTGCTAATAACCGAGAATAATTGATATTCCTGCTGAGTTGAAAAAATAAACAATATTAAGAATTACTATTATAGTCTTTTTATACCAAAAATAGCTTAATTTTTGTTAAAATCTATAAGTACCGATATCTATTAATTGTAGAAAATATTAGGAGCTAAAACCAATGGTAAATACTAAAAACAAACCCGTTGAGCATCAATTATCTGAATATATAAATCGCTTACAAAACGGGCAAACATTGCTTAAAGATACTCCAGAAAACGTAATTGAAGTTGTTGGCATTCTCAAAAGCTATGGTGTGGTTTTAGATGCCTATTCTAAAAATCTTATTTACATTGCAGAAAATCAATTTTTAGTATTTTTCCCATTCTTTAAATATTTTAACGGCGAAGTTTCTATTAATACATTATTCCGTCATTGGTGGCATGATAGGATTAATTTTGAATATGCAGAATACTGTATGAAAACCATGATGTGGCATGGTGGTGGTGGTTTAGATAGTTATTTAGATACTCCAGAATTTGCAGACAGCGCAAAAATAGTTATTGCTGCTAAATTTAAAATTAATCCTTTTGTTTTAGGACTGGATAAACTGTTTCCCGATTTTCTCATAGAACAGTTGAGAGTATCTGCTTATTACAGTGGTTTAGGTCAATTTTGGCGAGTGATGGCTGATATCTTTCTGAGTTTATCAGACCTGTATGACCAAGGTAAAATTAAATCAATTCCTGATGTCGTCAATCATATTAAAGCTGGGTTAGTCCAAGATGCTTTAAAACCCATTACTTACGATGTCAAAATTAATGGCAAAGTTTATGATCTGATTCCTAAATCTGTAGGATTAACATTTTTAGCAGATACAGCAATTCCCTATGTAGAAGCGATATTTTTCCGAGGAACACCATTTTTGGGTACGGTTTCTTTAAATGCCCAAGCATATCAAATTCCCCCAGATCAGGCAAGATTTCAATATGGTGCATTGTACGCAGATCCTTTACCTATCGGTGGTGCGGGTATTCCTCCCACATTATTAATGCAAGATATGCGCCATTATTTACCAGAATATTTACATGAGGTTTACCGTCGTAGTCTGCGAGGTGAAGATGACTTACGGGTACAAATTTGTATGAGTTTCCAAAAGTCAATGTTTTGCGTGACTTCAGCTGCTATTTTAGGACTAATGCCTTATCCTGTGCATACGGAAGATCAATCTGAGAAAACGGCTAATCTTGTTTATTTAGAAAAATGGATGGAAAGATTCCAAACTTCCCGTTTATTAGAGGTAAATAAATAGGAGGTTGATAGAGTAAAGTATTTTTTCCCAGTCACGAAACTAGGAAAAATTCATAAACATGATATAAAAATCTTCTATGACAATTAACAAACGCCAAATCCCGATTTTTTTCAACTTTGCTAAATCTAACCTATCTCATAAATTTATGTTGATAGGTTTAGCTATGACTATTTCGTTTATCTTTCTGGCTTTTTTCGCGCCGGTTTTTCAAAGTTGGGGATGGTTACAAAACCCTAAAGAATTTTTAAGTAACCCTATTCATGATTTACCTTCCGCTAAACATTGGTTTGGTACAAGTCGCTTAGGTTATGATGTGTTTTCGAGAACTATTTTTGGCGCACAAGCGGCTTTACAGGTAGTTTTTTTAGCTACTGCATTAAGTATGGTTGTGGGTGTACCTTTAGGGATGGTAAGCGGTTATTTGGGGGGAAAACTAGATAAAGCTTTGCTATTTCTCATGGATAGTATTTATACTCTACCGGGTTTATTACTATCTGTGACTTTAGCTTTTGTGGTCGGAAGAGGAATTTTTAATGCGGCGATCGCTATCAGTATAGCCTATATTCCCCAATATTATCGCGTAGTTCGTAACCACACTGTCAGCGTGAAAACTGAAGTCTATATCGAAGCAGCGCAAGCGATGGGTGCTTCTACCTGGGTTGTACTGTCAAGATATTTATTTTTCAACGTTATTCAAAGTGTTCCCGTCCTCTTTACACTCAATGCCGCAGATGCAATATTAGTTTTAGGTGGTTTAGGTTTTTTGGGTTTAGGATTACCGGAAGATGTCCCAGAGTGGGGTTATGATTTAAAACAAGCTTTGGAAGCTTTACCCACAGGTATTTGGTGGACTACCCTGTTTCCCGGTTTAGCAATGACAACTATGGTAGTAGGGTTATCACTACTTGGTGAAGGGTTAAATGAGTTTGTCAATCCTCGTCTGAGAAGAGAAAATAGATAGTTGGTGATTGGTGACTGGGTACAATTAACTAAGATTAATAAATGTCAGGGTTTAGCAGTGCTAAATCCCTACAAATTACAACTGATATTTGACAAATTGAGAGACTATTGTGAACGATAAATTTACTTTAATTGCAGCTGCTACTGGTGGTTTAATGCTTTCTGTTGCTTTATCTGGAATTCTCAGAGGTGAACCAGTGACAGGTTTACAAAATCACAGTCTGAGTGCAAATCAAATTACTCATGTGCAAATGGTTGGTAAGAAAAACCATAATCACAGAAATCAAGGTTAGTTATTGCTGAAGATTTATGTCTTTGGATATTTTTTATTAAACGCAGATGAACACAGATAAACGCGGATAATAGATCATTTTTATTTCCGCTTGCTTATCTATTTTAGATTGACGTTTGCGACTTGGAGAATTTTATCAATGTCCTCAATTTTAATAAAAATATCTTCAGCAAATTCTTGAGGATAGATAAAATGATGTAAATACCAACCAGGTAAACTTTCCCCAATGAGATAATAATAATCCAAACTAACTAAATTACTAATCCACCAATAACAATGATATACATAATTTGGTGAAAATAACTCAATTACTTTAGTACCCGGTTGACAAAATACTAAGTTCGTTAAACCGCTACCATGAGGAGAAATAATAATCTCTGCTTGGGAAAATAATAAAGCTTGTTCTGCAACTGTCATTGATTCTAAGGTTACTGTTTCAAAACCATAGGATTTTAGTAGGTTTAAAATTTCATCTTCATTGATAATTCTGCGACTTTTCGCTAATTTACGAGTAATATAAATGCGTTTTTGATTATTACTAGAAATATGACCAGAAATTGTTTTTAAAAACTTGGCTTGTAAAAAATCACAAGTCCATTTTGGCATCCATGCAACACAACCAGGAAAAGATGGTACAATTAATTCTCTAGCTTGTAAATGTTGAACTTCTCGAATATTGATTTGTTTATTTTCCGGTATTTGTAATTTATTTAAAGTCTCTTGTTGAAAGGGTAATCTATTCTCTACTACAAAATAATCTATATCTGCAAAATCATAATTACTAATTCTTAATAACTCCCATCTTGGTAAAACATCCAACATCCAATGAAAATAAACATGATTTGTTAATCCTGCTAAAACAGCAACTTTACCATCAATAAAATGAATAGGAGGTAATTTTTGTGTTGCTAAAATAGGATGTTGACTAGGATGTTGATCAGGATGGTTAGGACTTAATATAGGGAAATGGGGAGAAATATCACCTAAAAAATGTGATTCATCTACAATAATAGCAGACTCGGTTTGATCTGAACTCAACCAAAATCTACCTTGGGGAATTTTAACTACGTACGACGATGGGATTTTAACTGAGTTACCAAATCTAAAACTATAATGTATTTGATTATTAATAGATTTGGGATAGGTTAATTTTACATCTATTTCTGGATAAATATTAATATAATTTTCTCTGTTAAATAAATTGTTGTTATCTAACCATTCTTCTGTGGATTTATAAAAACTGCTGGGACTATTAACCAGAGGATTTTCTGTAATGTCAAATTTTCCAACCTCAGATAAGTTAGTTATAAGTTCATCTACGAGAGGTGTAATAGATGAATTACTTTTTATAGCTTGCTGAAAATAAAACTCTGCTTCTTCAGCTTGATTATTGTTACCCAAAATAAAGCCTAAATAAGCTAAAGTTAAGGAAGAATTTGGTTCTAGGTTAAGTTGCTGTTGTAATACATTAATTGCTTGTAAAAAATCACCATTTTTAAATAAGGCAATTCCCAAAAAATGGTATGCTTCTGTTAAATTAGAATTGATTTCTATGGCTGTTTCTAAATTAATGATTGCTTTTTGATAATCTTCTAATTTTAACCAGCACTTACCCAAAATAAAATAAATTTCTTCCTGTTCATATACATCAGCCAAATTTTCTAAAATTGTAATTGCTTTTATAGGTTGATTTTGATTTAACAATAAATTACTGATTTCTAAGCAAGTTGATAAATTGCTAGGTTCATTCTCTAAGATATTTTGCAGTAGCTGTAAGGAAATTTCTGGATAAATATTTACAATAAGTTTATGTATTAACAAATATAATTCTCTAATTTCAGGATGGGAATTATGCAAGGATTTAATCAGTTGCATACCATCAATAATAGTCTGTTTTGAATTGATAATAGTGTTCTCAGGGATTTGGGTTAATGCTTGACAGAAATCTGGTTGTAATTTGATAGCTTGTTGTAGATAATTAACTGCTGCTTGGAAATCACCTTGATGTAAGGATACTAAACCTAAATCGCTGAAAGCAGGTGCATAATCATTTTGGATTTTAATAACATTCAAAAAACAATCTTTGGCTAATTCCCATGCTTGAATATGACAATAGCATAATCCTAATTGATAATAATGAAAATAATCTGAATTTAAAGAAATTGCATTTTGATAGTTTTCAATAGCATGATTAAATTCTCCTAATTTCTGCCAGATATAAGCTTGCTGAATATATGCTTCTAAATAATCTGGTTGAAGTTGAATTACATTTTGCCAACAGGAAATAGCGGTTTCTAAATCACCTTGATTTGCTATTATATGACCTAATTTATAATATACTTCGGCTTGATTATCATCCCATTCTAGAATAGCTGTGTAAATTTTTTGGGAGATTTCAAATTTCTGAATCTCAAAATATCTTTGAGCTTGATTTTCAAGGAAATCAATAAATTCTATTAATTGAAAATCTTCACTTTCCAAATCTATATTTGCAAAACTTGATAACCATGTCATCTGACATTGTTCTTCATCTCCTTGTAACAACCAAGATAAACCTAAATACCAATATAAATAAATTTCATTGGGTGCTAACTCCAGACATTGTTCATAAAGATTGATAGCAATGGTAAAATCTTCTTGTTGTAAATAAATGTCTGCTTGTTTTTGTAGTTGTTGAATATCCATAAAATTTCATGTTAAATATTTTATCGTTTTAACTTTATTGTTTTCATCATCTCTAACTATTAAGTATAAAATATAAAGTTGATTAAAATTTAGGAAAGCACCTGTGCAGCAAGTTATCGGTATTGATTTAGGGGGAACAGCGATTAAGTTAGGACTGTTTACAGCAAATGGTAGTTGTTTGAAATCCATCACTGTAGATACTCCCCAACCTGCAACACCAGCAGCGGTATTATCTCAAATGATAGATGCGATCGCACAAATTGATCCAGATAATCACAGTATAGCGATAGGTGTGGGAACTCCTGGGCCTGCTGATGCTGGAGGAAGGGTTGCCAAAGTGGCGATTAATCTGGCAGGATGGCATGATGTACCTTTAGCAGATTGGTTAGAAGCGAAAACAGGTAAACCTACTATCCTCGCTAATGATGCTAACTGTGCAGGTTTGGGAGAAGCTTGGTTAGGTGCAGGCCGTAATTTCGATAATTTGATTTTACTAACTTTAGGGACTGGGGTTGGTGGTGCAATTATTCTTGATGGTAAACTATTTGTTGGTCATCAAGGTGCAGCAGCAGAATTAGGTTTAATTAGTTTAAATCCTGACGGTCCAATGTGTAATAGTGGAAATCAAGGTTCTCTAGAACAGTATGCTTGTATATCTGCTATTCGTCGTCGGACTGGAAAAGAACCCGCAGAATTAGGTAAACTTGCCCAAAATGGTGATCTGGAAGCATTGACATTTTGGCAAGAGTATGGTAAGGATTTGGGAATCGGTTTAACAAGTTTAATATATGTACTCACACCCCAAGCGGTAATTATTGGTGGTGGTGTCAGTGCTAGTTTTGAATATTTTTTACCATCTATGCAAGCAGAAATAGAAAAGCGGGTTTTACCCACATCCCGTTTAGGTTTGCAAATTTTACCAGCAGAATTGGGTAATTCAGCGGGAATGGTAGGTGCGGCTAAGTTAGCATGGGGAATAGGTGACAGGTGACAGGTGACAGGTGACAGGTGACAGGTAAGAGAAAGAAGAATTGAAGAATAAAGAACTAATTTTTCTCCCCCTCTCCCTATCTCCCTATCTCCCCATCTCCAATACCAAAATAATTAAGAAACCTGTACTGGCTTAGGTGCAGTGGGAGTATGATGAGTACGGGAAATAGCAGCTTGCATAAATCCTTTAAATAATGGATGGGGGGTGCTAGGACGAGATTGGAATTCTGGGTGAAATTGACAAGCAATAAAAAATGGATGGTTGGAATATTCGACAATTTCCACTAAGCGTCCATCGGGGGAAGTTCCACTGACAACATAACCAGAGTCTAATAAGGCTTGACGGTAGACGTTGTTAAATTCGTAGCGGTGACGATGACGTTCATAAATGATGTCTTCTTGATAGAGACTATGTGCCAGTGTACCTGGTTGAATGCTACAAGGATATAACCCTAATCGCATAGTTCCACCTAAGTCAACTACATCTTGTTGTTCGGGTAAGAGGTTGATAACAGGATGGTTAGTGTAGGGATCAACTTCGGCACTGTTAGCATGATCTAAACCTTTGACGTTTCTGGCCCATTCAATCACGGAACATTGCATTCCTAAGCATAAACCTAAAAAGGGAATTTGGCGATCGCGTGCGTATTTAATGGCGGCAATTTTCCCATCTATACCCCGACTACCAAAACCACCGGGAACGAGAATACCATCAACGCCAGCAAGATAGTTTTCTGCTGGTTCGGTTTCCAGAACTTCTGAGTTTACCCAGCGTAACCGTAAGTCACCATAGGTAGAAATAGCCGCATGACGTAAGGACTCAACTACAGATAGATAGGCATCACTTAAACGGACATACTTACCAACAATAGCAATTTCCACGCTATATTTAGGGCTATACATCCGTTCTACCATATTTGCCCACTGGGTCAAATTAGGTTGACGTTGTTCCATTTGTAGTAAATCGAGGGTTTGCTCTGCTAGTCCTTCCCGTTCTAAAATGATGGGGACTTCATAGATACTATTAGCATCTTGACAGGTGATCACAGATTCTACGGGAACATCACAAAATTCCGATAATTTCTGTTTTAAGCCGACAGGGATAGTGCGATCGCAGCGACAGACTAAAATATCTGGTTGAATACCAATGGATCTGAGTTCTTTAACAGAGTGCTGTGTGGGTTTGGTTTTCATTTCCCCAGCGGAAGCAATCCAAGGCAAAAGAGTGACGTGCATATACAGGACATTTTGCCTACCCACCTCTTTCCGTAACTGACGGATAGCTTCCAAAAAAGGTAGTGATTCAATATCACCAACAGTTCCACCAATTTCCGTAATTACTGCTGCGGGATTAGATTCTTTAGCTACTCGCAGAATCCGATCTTTAATTTCATTGGTAATATGGGGAATTACCTGGACAGTTCCCCCATTATAGTCTCCCCGACGTTCTTTATTAATTACAGACTGATAAATCAAGCCAGTGGTAACACTGTTTAACCTGGACATAGAAGTATCAGTAAACCGTTCATAATGTCCCAAATCCAAATCTGTTTCTGCACCATCTTGGGTAACAAAAACTTCTCCATGTTGAAAGGGACTCATCGTACCTGGATCAACATTAATATAAGGATCAAGTTTGAGAATTGATACAGAATAATCCCGCGATTTTAGCAACCTTCCCAGACTGGCTGCTACAATGCCCTTACCAATACTGGAAACAACGCCTCCAGTTACAAAGATAAACTTAGTCATAGTATTTTCAATTTCTAGCAACTTCTAAAAATACATCCCATCTGATGAAGGAGAATTTGTACACCTAAAGGTTAAAAATGAAGAATGATGCTTACTTTTCAAAGCAATCGGCATATTTTTTACCGATGTATTATCCTCTTTTCTGTGTAAGAATTCAGAATTCACAATCTACAATTTGGAATCAAAAATCATTGCTGGTATTGTGTTGATAATTTGTACAAAATCTTGATGATGGACAATTTTGATATCCCCAGGATTACTATTGTAGAGCAAAATGGTTTCAGCTATAAAGCTAGACTCTACTGACAGAAACTCCATCCAGCTTGTGTTTTCTGATTAAGCTTGAGTTGTGAATTTTTACTTTTACTTTTCATGCTTCATTCTTGATCCTGATATTGCTTATTGTCTCACAGTCACTATCCTGAAATCTTCTGTGTTTTGCCGTGAAAAAACTCGTTAGCTTAGTATTATTTAATTGTCTGTTTACCTCCTCTGTTGCTTTAGCTCAAACACCACTCCTAGTAGTTTTTCCCCCAAGCAACTACCAAACCAGTACAGAAAAAATATTTTTTATCGGTACAGCACCCCCTGATGGAGAGGTGTTGATCAATGGTCAGTCTGTTAAGCGTAGTCAAGCCGGTCATTTTTCTCCTAGCCTACCATTACAGTTAGGGGAGAATGTGTTTAGGGTACGTTACCAAGATCAGGAACAGGAGATTAAGGTAACAAGAATTTCTACTCAACCAGAATTGCCCACAAGGTTAGGATTTGTTAAGGATTCTTTGACTCCTACTGCTGATGTTGCTAGATTACCGGGAGAATTGATTTGCTTTAGTGCAATAGCACCTCCCAGAGCTATTGTCTCTGTTAAGTTGGCTAATCAAACTATTCCCTTGTCATTACAACCTTCACAGGCAAAGTTACCTGCTAATTCAGGTGTACTAACGGGACTGAATCAACCTACTGCTTCTAGTCCTAACAAATATCAAGGGTGTACAACAGTGGCCAATGCTGCTAATTTGGGACAACCTCAATATAGTTTGACATTAAAGGGTCAAACGATCACCGAATCTAGCCAGGGTAAGGTGACAATTCTTTCACCTGCACAGTTAGCAGTAGCTGAGGTTACAGCAACTTCAGGGGTAGCTCGCACGGGTTCTAGCACTGACTATTCTCGACTCACACCGCTACCACAAGGAACTAGGTCCAATGTGACTGGTAGGGATGGCGATTGGTTACGTTTAGATTATGGGGGTTGGATTAATAGCAAGGAGACTAAAATTATACCAGGTGCTATACCACCAAAAACGATAATTCGTAGTGTTGGATATCGTCGCTTGGCCCGTGAGACAGAAATACGTTTTCCTTTACAAACTGCTGTACCTGTAAGTGTGGAACAGGGCGATCGCACCTTTAGCCTAACTCTTCACAATACCACTGCTCAAACAGATACAATTCGTTTAGATGATGATCCTATTATTTCTCGCTTGGACTGGCAACAGGTGAACCAGGAACAGGTGAAATATACTTTTAACCTCAAAAATCTCCAACAATGGGGATATAAGCTGAAATACGATAATACGACACTGGTTTTGACTTTGCGTCATGCCCCTAATATTCTCAACAGAAAACATCTGCCTTTATCTGGTATCAAAATTTTACTTGATCCTGGTCACGGTGGTAAGGAATCTGGTGCAATTGGACCTACAGGACTACCAGAAAAAGATGTCAATTTGATAGTTTCTAAGTTGATGCGGGATGAGTTGGTCAGGAAAGGTGCAATAGTAGTAATGACTAGGGAAGATGATCGGGATGTGTCTTTGGTAGAACGTCAGCAGATGATTGAAAAAGAAGAACCAGCAATCGCACTTTCTATCCATTACAATGCTTTACCCGCTGATGGTGATGCAGAAAATACCAAAGGTTTTGGGAGTTTTTGGTATCATCCCCAAGCCCATAGTTTAGCTATATTTTTACAAAATTATGTGGTTAATAAACTTGGTAAGCCTTATTATGGTGTGTTTTGGAATAATTTAGCTTTGACTCGTCCTGCTGCTGCTCCTTCTGTATTATTAGAGTTGGGTTTTATGATTAACCCACAGGAGTTTGAGGAGATAATCAATCCGCAAGAACAGAAGAAGATGGCTAAGACTTTAGCGGATGGGGTGACTGAGTGGTTTAGAAATGCTCAGTAAGGAAGAGTTTCGCGCAAAGGTGCTAAGGAGCAAAGACGCGAAGGAAGAGGAGACTAATTATTTTTAATGTTGGGTTTTGATAACCCAACCTACTTAATTATCTACGCAAATGTAAAATCGGCATTGCAAATAAACCCCAAGCTAAACCAGTTATTAAACCAAAGGGGGTGACAATATAATTATTAAAATCCCACAAATCGAAAATTTGGGCTGCGAGTTCTAAGGGATAAGCCATCATGAATACAGTAGCAAATGCTGCACCTATTAAACCATATTTATTTAACCAAAAAGTGCCTTTTCCGTTAGTTACAGCATACAAAATTCGGGTTATTAATAATCCTGTAACTGTGCCATAACAACGCATACACACTGCCATAAGGTGAGGTGTTGCTAACTCTAATCCCATTGTTGGTTGGGGACAAACATGATTGCCCATAAAGTAAATTATATCCGCAATACCTGGAAGTACAAACACACCAGACGCAGCAAGAAAAGGTGCAATAGGTGGTCCAAATACCATTCCTACTAATAGGAAATCAGCGACAAAACTTACATAGCTGACTTGTGATTTGATTCTAAAAGCTTCTACCCGCATTAGACCTTCTTTTTTGGTTACATCATAGATATGGATATTTAATATTTACTTATTGTGTTACCTATGTTACTCTAGTTTCCGATTAATTAATGATCTTTAATTTTTAGCTCGATGGTATCTTGAGGTAACTTTATGAGTGTTAATTATACTAAATGGAGCTTTATTTTAGGAACTGGAATTGCTATGGCTACACTCGTATCTACTATTACAATTCCAGAATTTAGGTGTTTTCTAGGGTTACAATCAGAACTATGTCCCGCAAAAGATAAATTAGTTAATATTAAATTAATAATAGAAACAGAACAATCTCAACCCCTAGAAGGTGTAAAAGTATATTTTATCAATAACAATGGCGCTCCTGAAATTAAGAATACTAATAGTGATGGTTATGTTGATATTAGAATTCCCAGCACAGAAGCTATTAATATCAAGTTAAGTAAACCAGGTTTTGAGACTTTAAATCGCACAATAAATTTAGGAATTGAACCAGAAACAACTAAACAATATAAACTCAAACAAACAATTAATTTACCTACTGAACCTACAGATAACCAGACACCTGATAAACCTGATACTCCTCCTAAACCTAAACCTGATACTCCTGCTAAACAAAGTGCAAGCACTTGTACAAAGGTTAGCGGGAGGACGGATACAGAAGATTATTCTGAAGACATATCAGTAGGACGAAAGCCTTTAAAGCCTCGTAGACGTGTACGGTTGTATAAAGATGATATTCGTTCATTAACCTGTAGAATAACGCAAAATGCAGGTATTATAACCTTCATTTATGCAATTCCTGATAATTCCACTTTAGAACAAGTAAATATTTCATTTTATTTAGATGGAAACCCAGCGGAATCCGTCAATATCAATCGAGGTAGTTCAGTATCTGTGACTTTGGACACTAAAAGCAAAAGTAGCTATGCCATTGATTACAAAGTTGTTCTTAGCAACTATTACAGAGATTACCTTTATTTTATTTCCACATCTGGAAATTAGGGTTAATAAAATATTAGAGATTCTCATGTGGATTTATACTATACACATTTCTCGTAACCGCGCTACTAATTTTGCGGCTGTTCATTCTGCTTGTTCTGCTCTTAATCTTTCTAATTAGGCTTTCTTCTTTACCCACTAATAATAAACTAATACTTTGTTGAAATTGCCCATATTATAACTCTCTGCGTTCTCTGCGCCTCTGCGTGAAAAAAACAAAGACACAAAAACGCCCAGAAAAACCGTTTGCGTCTTTGCGCCTTTGCGTGAGATACTTATTAACCTACATTAGCCACATAAGGACTTGTCAATTTATCCAACTGCTGAATTAGCAAACTTAGGAATAAACCCACATCTGTCACTACACCTACAGATTCTATTGAACCGCGATCGCTCAATTTCGTCACTACCGCTGGGTTAATATCCATATATTACCTGAAAAATATTAAAATTTACCAAATAACTGAATCATAAAATCCCATGATTATTTTATCTGCTGTAATTAAATTAGCCTGATATTTTTTAGCTAAAGCAACAATAACCCTGTCTGCGGGGTCTTTATGACTCCATTCTAAAGCAACACTTTCTAACCATAAATTTTCATCAATGGGAATTATTGTAATCACATCAGATTTTTGTAAAGTCTCCAGATAAGTTGTTAAAGAAATTCCTAAATCTAACTTTTGATTTTTAACTTTAATGGCGATTTCCCAAAGCGAAATAGAAGCAACCAAACCATTTTTCTCAACTTCCATCTTTTCACAAGCTGATTTTGCTAGAAGAGAAAGTTTATCTGGATCAAGACTCTACCAAATTAAGGCACAAGTATCTAAAACAACAGTCATATATCTCCCCATTCTTCAGTTGTGGGTGTGGTGATATCTTCAAAATATTGAACTTTACCGCGAAGGGGACTAAATAATTCTGCTGTTGAACTTTTTACACCAATATTTTCCGGTGTTGTAGTTTCTATAAAAGTGATTAAAACTTGGCTTTCTAAGATATTGGGTGGAATTTCAGCTAACTCAATTGTTCCATTTTTGTAAATTCCTTTAACAGTTTGTAGCATAGTGAATTATCTCCTGTGTTGGTGATACTCATATTATATCTCTCTGCGTTCTCTGCGCCTCTGCGTGAAACAAAGACACAAAAACGCCCAGAAAAACCCTTTGCGTCTTTGCGCCTTTGCGTGAGATACTTATTAACCTACATTAGCCACATAAGGACTTGTCAATTTATCCAACTGCTGAATTAGCAAACTTAGGAATAAACCCACATCTGTCACTACACCTACAGACTCGACAGAACCGCGATCGCTTAATTTTGTCACTACCGCTGGGTTAATATCCACACATACCATCTTCACCCCTGCTGGTGTCATATTTCCCACCCCAATAGAATGCAGCATGGAAGATAGCATCAAAATCATATCTGCACCTTGAACAATTTTAGCGTATTCCTGTTGTGCTAATATCAGGTTCATTTGCGTATCTGGTAAAGGGCCATCATCCCGAATTGAACCAGCTAGGGAAAAGGGAATGTTATTTTTCACACATTCATACATGACCCCACTTTTCACTACTCCCGCTTCTACAGCGTTAGCTATGCTACCAAAACGGCGAATGATATTAATGACTTTGAGGTGATGTCGGTGGCCACCGCGCACAGCTACACCGCGTTTCATATCTACACCGAGAGATGTTCCCAGTAGATTTTGTTCCATGTCATGAACTGCAATCGCATTTCCCCCTAAAAGTCCCTGTACGTATCCTTCACGAACTAATCTGGATAAATGCTCACCACCACCGGTGTGAATTACCACTGGGCCAGCAGTGACCACTACTTTACCACCACTATCCTTGATTTTACGTAATTCCCAGGCTACTTGTTCTACAACTAATTCCACCCGTCTTTCACTGGAAACACCGGAAGACATGAAGGTAAATTCTTGGGAGTTGCGTTGTTCGCGGGATTCGGTTTTGCGGATAGTACGGATACCTAAAACATCCACTACTACCTGTTCACCAATTTCTAAATCCCGTAATAGTTTACACCGAGCTATTTTACCATTAGCAGTTTGAGAAATGGCGATCGCTCCATCCATGCGTTGATTTTGCACTTTGAGCCATTCCCCATTTACCCGGATTTCAGTGGGATAAATTGTACTAACATAGAAATCATCAGGAGCTACACCCGCTTGTAACACAGGTTCTAACTTAGCATCTCGTTCATCCTGGGGTAAATCAACCGCACCTAAATCAATCAATTGAGAAATGATTTCTTCCATCACTTCGTGGGATGGTGCTGTTACTCTCACCTCAGCAGCGGATGTACTTTGACGTTGTTCTCCTAAATTGAATTTAAGAACTTGGAAACTACCCCCCATTTCCACAATTAAATCTAAAGCCCGGTTAATCAAACCTGCATCTAATAAATGTCCTTCCAAGCGAATTACACGACTTTCTACTTGAGTGATAGCGTGTATTTCTTCTCTGACAGGTTCAGTCACCCGTAGAGTTAAGCATTTAGCTGCACCACCAGCTTTCAGGAATTCGGTTAAAGGTGTTTCAATAACTTGAAAACCAACTTCTGCTAACCGTGATTTTAAACTATCACTGGCTTTGTTCATAATCACGATGCTTTCTACATTCACCGCATTACAAGCAAAGTTAACCGCATCAGTTTCTGCAATAGCAATCCGCTTTTCTGGAGCAACGCGCATTTCAATCACCCGGTTAGAATAGGAATCAAACGCACCGGGATAATATAGCAAATAACCATTAGCTAGGGGACAAAAGCAAGTATCAAGGTGATAAAAACGTTCATCCATTAAGCGCAGAGAAATCACCTCAATGTCCAACCATTTAGCTAGGTAGGGGTGAGAATCTAATTCTGACCGAAAACCATATCCAGCCCATAACCAACGCCCTTCTCGGTCTAATAGCGCGTCACCTGCACCTTCAAAGGGTAAGTCTTTGGGAAGAGTGTAAACATGATAACCATTATTTTCAAACCACTGTTGAAAATACGGTTCTTCCCCTTGACGTTCTTTATGTAAAAAGCGGCTGAGAACGACATTTTGACCAAGTACCAAACCTGCATTGGCACTGAATACCATATCAGGCCAGCCTTTTTCTGGGGCGACTAAATCAACAATGGCATGATCTTTGATAACATTGTATAATTTATTCCATTGCTCCACCGCGCGATCGCGTGATGACTTGTGAATATTTCCCTCCATCCAAGGATTAATCACATAATCTACATCGTAATGATCGGGAGCGCACATTAAAAACCGAATTTGGGAAACCATAAAAAATTTTACTTCGTTTTTGAGTATTCTTTCTTGGATACAGAGTTTTGGTGTGACAAGTCTGTCAAATCTGCTACTTAACCTCTACCTTTTGTTCTTGGTAGGCTTTACAAGGATATCGTTATTATTCTATTACTGCTATGGGGAAATGGAGAGGGTACAAAGAAAAAATATGTTTTGTTAAGATGTGATGCTATTTTTAACTCTTATGTATTTAAATATACATTTAAAGTAAGTATTTATGAATAACAAGAAAAAAAGGATTGAAAGAAGCTTTTAGTGATATAAGAGGGCTAGTAACTGAATCAAAATATATATCTAAATCTACTCATATCTACTTAATAAGTATGCTATACTTCAGATATGAGTAAACTAACTATATCAGAGGCAGCAAAATTAAAAGGTGTAAGTGTTTATACTCTCAGAAGATGGGAATTAGAGGGTAAAATAATACCAAAAAGAACCCCCAATGGACATAGACGTTATGATTTGGCTCAATTGTTAGGATTCAAATCAGAATTGTCTTATACTATTGGTTACTGTAGAGTCTCTAGCTATGAGCAAAAAGATGATTTAGAACGTCAAAAACAAGTAGTGGAATTATATTGCGCTCAACATGGTTGGCAGTTTGAAATTATTGAGGAGTTAAAAGATATTGCTACTAGGCTTTAAAACTGAGTTAAAGTTACACCACATTCAACGAATAAACATAGTCAAACACTGTGGAGTAGCCCGTCATGCTTGGAACTGGGCATTATCTCTAACTAAACAAATATTAGACCATAACCAAAATAATCCGGATCATAAAATCAAATTTCCCACAGCAATTGATTTACATAAATGGTTAGTAGCTTTAGTAAAACCTGAACATCAATGGTATTATGAATGTTCTAAATCAGCCCCACAGGAATCACTCAGAAATTTAAGAAAATCCTGGGATAGATGTTTTCAAAAAAAATCAGGAGTCCCCAGATTTAAAAAGAAAGGTAAACATGATAGTTTTACTCTGGAAGGAACTGTCAAAATCTTAGGTAATAACAAAATTCAAGTTCCAAAAATAGGGATATTAAGGACTTATGAAAGATTGCCTCAAACTCAACCCAAATCTGTCACCATCAGTCGCCAAGCCGATAGATGGTTTATTAGTTTCAAAATAGAAGTAGAATCAAAAATATTAAGTTCAGATAGTATTGTCGGTGTAGATTTAGGAGTGAAAAACCTAGCAACATTATCTACAGGTGAAGTCATACCTGGAGCTAAATCTTATCAAAAATATCAATCAAAATTAAGGAGACTACAATGGTTAAATAGACATAAAATCATTGGCTCAAGCAATTGGAAAAAGGCTCAAATCAAAATAGCTAGGTTACATCAAAAGATAGTAAATATCAGAAAAGATACATTACATAAATTAACTACATTATTAGCCAAAAACCACGGTGTGATAGTGATAGAAGATTTGAATGTATCAGGGATGTTAGCTAATCATAAACTAGCAAAGGCAATTTCTGATATGGGCTTTTATGAATTGAGGAGACAATTAGAGTACAAATGTCAACTGTACGGTTCAAAATTAATGATAGTTGATAGGTGGTTTCCTAGTTCTAAAACCTGCTCTCACTGTGGAGTAAAAAAGGAAACACTCTTATTGAGTGAAAGAGTGTTTCAGTGTGATAGCTGTGGGTTTGAATGTGACAGAGATTTAAACGCGGCTATGAATCTCGCTCAAGCTGTCAGTTAGACAGTGTTAGCCTGTGGACTGAATAGTGCCGACACTTTCAGGGTGAAGCAGGAAGTAAACGACGCTCAAAAGTCAGCCTTTCGCCAGATAGGTAGATTTGAGTAGGTTTTATATAACGGTTATTGGAAGTAGAATTAATGGAAACTATCACTTGCCTCCTGCGTGTCACCGATAAAAAGATCAATCCCAATAGAGATTGTGGGATATTCTTATATAAGATAGAGATTCGCACATAGAAGTAGAATGAAACTGGCAGCAAGAGTAAGTCAGGTGACACCCTCGATCACCTTAGCGATCGCAGCTAAAGCTAAGGCTATGAAAGCAGAGGGCATTGATGTATGTAGTTTTAGTGCCGGTGAACCAGATTTTGACACTCCGGCACATATCAAAGCAGCCGCCGCTAAAGCTTTGGATGAAGGTAAAACTAAGTATGGTCCAGCAGCAGGTGAACCCAAATTAAGGGAGGCGATCGCCAATAAGCTGAAAACTAGCAATGGTCTGGATTATAAAGCGGAGAATGTTCTCGTTACAAATGGTGGTAAGCATTCTCTCTACAACTTAATGGTGGCATTAATTGACCCCGGTGATGAGGTAATTATCCCTGCACCCTATTGGTTAAGTTATCCGGAAATGGTAACGTTAGCTGGTGGTAAGTCGGTAATAGTCCATACAGATGCTTCCACAGGCTACAAAATCACCCCAGAACAGCTAAAAAAAGCAATTACCCCAAAAACTAAGTTATTTATCCTTAACTCTCCTTCTAACCCCACCGGGATGGTGTACACCCCAGAGGAAATTAAGGCTTTAGCTCAGGTAATAGTTGATGCAGATATCTTAGTTGTGTCTGATGAGATATACGAAAAAATTCTCTATGATGGCGCTGAACATATCAGCATTGGTTCTTTAGGTGCAGAGATTTTTGCTCGGACTTTAATTAGTAATGGTTTTGCTAAGGGTTACTCAATGACTGGGTGGCGCTTGGGTTATTTAGCTGGGCCATTGGAAATTATTAAAGCGGCAAGTACCATCCAAGGACATAGTACATCAAATGTGTGTACCTTTGCCCAGTATGGGGCGATCGCCGCGTTGGAAAGTTCCCAAGACTGTGTAGAGGAAATGCGTCAAGCATTCGCTAAACGTCGTCAGGTGATGTTTGACAGACTTAACGCTATTCCTGGATTAAGTTGTCTCAAACCCGATGGTGCTTTTTATCTGTTCCCCGATATCAGCAAAACCGGCTTGAAGTCTCTGGAATTTTGCAATGCTTTATTGGAAGCACATCAAGTTGCAGTTATTCCCGGTGTAGCTTTTAGTGCTGATAACAACATCCGCCTTTCCTATGCTACGGATATGGCAACTATAGAAAAGGGGATGGATAGGTTAGAGAAGTTTGTCCGTTCGAGAATTTAATAGGTGACAGGTGACAGGTGACAGAAAGTAGTGTTTTCGTGGGGGTTTATCTGTTAGCTTCCACACCCGTCAGAGAATAAATTCTCTGTCTCATAGCTCAAGTCCGTTAAAACGGACTAATCAATTTTTCTAGTGTTTAGTCATCTTTAGATGACTTTCGCTATTAGCAAGGAACTTGAGTTCCTTGTGGGATAGAGGTTTTACGTTAAGTTGACACCAATGAGCTTATGCTTTAACCCTACAGGAGTGAGGAAATAGAGAGTCAATATTTATCCCCACCTTCCTATCTCCCCTCCTCCCCTCTTAACTGTCACCTGTTCCCTGTCACCTGTTCCCTAAAATGTCATATTTCTGACATTGTTCTATGAGTTTTTGTTTAATCAGCGATCGCACATTTTCCGGTGAGACTATTTCACAATTTTCTCCATAACGCATAATTTCCCGCACTAACCAGAAAGGGTTTGACACTGTTCTCACCACTTGACGCACCTCTCCAATTACCTCGTTGCTGATGTCGTTGGGTTTTGGTTCATAGGCTTTTACCATTCCCTTATAAAAGTGTAAGTGTACTTTCAGGAAATCTAAACCTTCATGTCGCCATTGTCCGTTGACTGGGACAACTCCTTTAATTCTATCCAGACGTAAACAGCGGTTGTGTATCAGTTCTGGAAAGTCTTGTTTGACAATATCTTCAGTTTCATCACACCAAATATTTAAGAAAAAACGCTTCTCTTCAAAGGAAATTTCCGCATAACGCACAGTAAATGATGTGTCCTGTCCTTGGGAATTGGTATAGAGTAAGTGGAATGGTTGTTGACTTTGGCGAAATTGATCTACAAGTATGCGCCATGCTTCCGTCGGTTGACTAACTTGTTGGAGTAGCAATTGACGCATTGGAGGTTCAAGTTGTCCGCGTTCCAGTAACAAACTAGAGACAGTTTGCGCTTGTTCAATAAAACCCGAATCCTTGAGTATTCCTATAGCTTGCTGGAGTGCGGTTACTTGTGTTGAGTTGAGGGTGAAAGGTTCACCGACTTCAAACTCTTTTTGGGCGATCGCTACCAGTAATCCAGATATACTGGGTGATTTTCCCCAGAAGATTCGCAATTTGCGAGCAATTTCTTCTAGTTGTTCCTTTGTCCCAGCCGGAATTGACAGTGTAATTGTTTCTTTTTTCCTAGACATTTACAAAACTGTAATTACATTATTGACATATTGCTGATTTACAGTTATTGTATCTGTATACAAGGTGAATGGATAACTTTTTGGGGTAAACTTATTTAGATACTTGTTTTTATGAAAGACAACTTAACAGATCGTATGCTTCAGCTTATGTCGGATGCTTCTTGGCATTCTACAGAGGAGCTAGTCGAAAAAATTAGCCACCGATTTTCTGCAACTATGCACGTCCTTACAAAACGTGGTTATCAATTTGAAAAAAGACGTACTCATGGTCAAAAGTATGAGTATAGATTAGTAATAGAGTCAAAAGTGATCGCTTCGCTTACTACAGGTAACACTTAAAAACCATTGATGAAAATTGGGGGGTAGTTTCTCCTACTCCCTTTTCTGGAAAATAGGAGTTAATGAGGTGAAAAACTATGACCGATAATTTACTTGCTTGAATTTCCATTGATCCAAATCACAAATTTTTCACTAAATAGGTAAACCATGAACGAACAAACATTACTAGAAAGAATCACATTTAACCCCCAAATATTTGGCGGTAAACCAATTATTCGTGGCCGTCGTCTAGCTGTTGAACATATTTTAGGAATGTTAGCAGCAGGAGATACCATTGAAACGTTGCTAGAAGCATATCCCTGGTTAGAACGAGAAGATATACAAGCCTGTTTAGTTTATGCACGGAGATTAGTTGGACATGAAAGAGTTGAACTTTTATTGATAGAAACCCCAAGATGAAAATATTACTAGATACTTGCATTAATGCTAGGGTGCTTACTGATTTACAAACAGAAGGATATGATGTGATTTGGTCTGGAGACTGGCCAAAAGATCCAGGTGATGAGGAAATTTTAGCAACCGCATATCGTGAAGGTAGAATTTTAGTCACCCTTGATAAAGATTTTGGAGAGTTAGCAATTTTGAGAGGAAATCCTCACTGTGGTATTTTGCGTTTAGTTAATCTCTCAACCAAAGAACAATCAATAGTTTGTTTACGGGTTCTTCAGCTTTACGGAAATGAATTATTGTCTGGTGCAATTGTCACTGCTGAATTAGATCGAGTCAGAATTAGACCTCCTGAAAATAGATTTTGAAATTACATTACAATTTCCATCATTTAATATGATTAAACCTGGTCGGCTTTTAAATCGTCCTCCCATATCCTTGGAAGAACGTTATTTTAGCGAAATTCGCCCCCAACTTTATGAAAATCATGCACATCATCATCAATATGGTGTGAGAAAGGGTACAACCCTTGCAGAACATTTAGACTCTGCGTGTCAGTTTATTTTAACAGTTAGCAGGATAGCAGAAGTAGCAGAAGATAAACGACCTTTATTATTAGCTGCAACTGCTGTTCATGACCTCAATAAATTAGATCCTCAAGAACGAAAATTAAAAACTTTAGCCAGAGATAAAGACTTTTTAAAAGAGGAATTAAAAAAGGCTTGTGTTCTTAGCTTTGTAAACACAGATGATGATTTAGAATTAGTTAGAAAACTAATTGAACGCCATTCAGGTCACAATGTCAGTGATGGGGCTAGATTTTTACCAGAAGACCCAAATATTGAACGTTGGGCAGCTATGCTGACTGCTGCTGATTTGTTTGATTTAGGGATTCCAGATACACAAAGATTTCGCAAAATAGAAACAGAATTAACCGTTGCTTTCGGCAGAAAATGTAATCTTTTCAGAATACGTTTATCAGAAGATAAAGGTTATATTACATCCTTGTTACTGGGTGCTTGTGAAGAAGTTTTACAAAAATATGACTTTCATCCAATCGCAATTTTTCCAGATAGCGAACTTTTTGAAGGTGGAAATTTACCAAATGCAGATTTAACCAAAGAAATCGCTACTGTTTGGCAAAGTAAAATTGATCAAGTTTTTGGTAATAATATTGAGAAACTTGTCAGACCTACTAAAGATGGTATTAAAGTTACTCATCAGGCTATTCAACAAAATATTGATGAAGTTTTAGTCAATGTTCAGGCTCTTTTAGAAAAGAAAAAGGCTGGTTATAAATCAGATAAGATTGCTAAAGATGTCAGTAAATGGGGTGATAATGCAGGTGAAGACGCAATCAAAAAAGCTGCTGAACTAGGATTATTACCTGTAAGTAGTGCAGAAGAATTTGCTATATCTGAAGGTTTGAAAGCAGCTTATTTGAGTTATAGAGAAGCAGGTTTAAATCCTAAAGAAGTTTGGGATAAAATCGCTCATCATACGGGAATTTCTGAACATCAACGGCTTGCACTTGAACCATTTAATGGTCAGTATGGACGACCTTTATTTGCAGCAAAAGCCGCTATTAACGGAATTGAAGGCATTAACGAAGCTCTCAAAGAGTCTTTTCAATTAAGAAATAACAGTACAGAAACTTCTGAAGAAATAGAAGTATCTGAAGAAATGATTTTAGCAGTTAATAGAATGGTAAATTTACCTTTTGCTAATCAGTTAATTGGAATTGATGATTTAAGTTCCTATGTAGAAGCAAATCCTAGACAAAGATGTTCTTTAGGTTCTACATCCAGTGAAATAGATGAATTAATTTCCGCAAATATGCCTCCTGGAACAAAAGTACAGGCCTTTTCTAATCGTTTACCAGGTGGTATTAGTGCTGAACCAAAAAGACAAGCAGATTCTATTGCTGCTTTAGCTTATCAACTAATGACAGTGGGTGCTAATTTTCCTAAAGTTAGCAAACAAGAACCTCTTTATTTACATTTAGCATTACCAAAAGGTTCTGCACCAGAACTTTTAAGAATTTGGCGCGAACTGTTACAACAACTTGCAAACACAAACGCTGAAGGTGGTACTGTTACTGTTGATCAATTACAACTTTATCGAGATAACAAACTTGAATTTAAAGCTAATAAGGTAGTTGGTGCTGCATTACCTAAACGACCAGATTTTGTTCATATATCTGTGATTATTCCTTTAGTTTGGGGAGATGTTAATACTTCTTTAGCTTTACTAAAATCACTGAGGTTAGGATTAGAAATATCCTTATCTTTAGATATTGGTTTTCCTTTTACTTTAAGCAGCAATATGGAGGTAGATTTATTTGATGATGTGTATGGCAGAGTTGAAGGTATTCCTGCTGCACTGCAACCATTATTAGGGAATGGACAATATGATCAAAGTCAGGATGCAGAAAAAATTCTTGAAAGATTACGTTGTCTTGGAGAATTAGCAATATCTGTTGCCAGCATTCAGAAATCTGATGATTGTTTGTATGATTTGGCTCGTGCTTGTGATAGACCAATTGAACTTTACTTTGTTTTGTTACGTTGGATTTTACGAGAACAAGATGAACCAAATTTTCGACTTATTTGGAGTCGAATTTCTACACCATTAAATACTTTAATGAAAAGCCTTATGTCTGACAACACACTATTAACTCAATATCTCAAAGAATCTGCAAAAATTGCATCCGAAGCGAAACTTTGGGGAAGTTCACGGGATAAACGTACATCCTTAGTAGAACCTTTTGCGAAATTTATAGCAGCAGTACGTTCTCATAAATCCTATATGGACTTAGATTTAATGTTTGCTGCTTTGGTACAGCAATATCATACTCGATTAGATAGAATTCGTGAACATAAAGTTGGTAAAACTAAGTATGAATACATCAAACAATACTATGGGATTTTAAGAAAGATTTATGAAGAAATTTACCAACAACGTCCAGAAAAACTTTTATCTGACCACAAAACTTTGGAAGCAGCTTATCTATTCTTTTTTGAAGAAGCTGATGCTGTACTAAGAAGCACGTCTGATAATAAATCTGTCGAAACAAATACAACTGTTTAATTAACTATTTATTAACTAGGAGTTTATCATGTCAATTCAAAAACTTTCCCCTGTTCTAGCTACAACTTATGAAAATTTTCCCAAAGGTCGGTTTATTACTTTAATTGTGATCAGAACAACGCAATCAGAAACAATTTTTCGTACAGAGGGTTCTGGTGAATCAATGTGTAATGAATTTGTTCAGGCTGGTGTGACTAATGATAATATTATTCAACGTTTGGTGATGACGAAACGTAAACAAGTAGCACCAGAAAGACGTTATGGAAGGGAACATTTAAGAGCGCATGATCTTTTATTCACTAACATCAAAGATAACTCTATTTGTTCTTTAAATACTAATGCACCTTGTGAAATGTGTGTAGATTGTTTCCTTTATGGTTTTGCTGCTGGTGGAGGTGGCGCACAAAAAAGCCGTATTTGGACTGAAGATGCTTTTAGTATTTTACCTGCTACTGATGTAGTAGGCGATCGCACTATTAACGCCATCTATGAAAACGGCACAATGCGAGATGAAAAAGGTAATGCTTCCACTGCTTTAAATACTAGCGAATACATCAAACCAGGAGTTCATTTTTTAGATGTTGTCACTCTCAAAGATGTAACTACTGATGAACTGCGTTATATCATTGGAAATATTCTTTTTACCAGTCGTTATGGTGCTGTTTCCAGTCGTGTAGGAAGAATGGAAAATCAAATATTAGGTATTTTTGGCAGTATTACCGAATTACCTAGTTCTTTAGAACTTGTACAAGCTACCTATGATGCTTTAGGTGAACCTTTAGAACATCCTTTAAATATTAATCGAGTCATTACCGCAACCAAGCAAGTAATTACAAATTGGCAAAATAGAAGAGGGGTTTCTGTGCAACTATCTGATGAAGAATTAACAAATTTAATTAGTGATGTAGAAACCCACTGGTCAGAAGCAGAACGTGATACTTTTCTCAAACGTTTAAGTCAATCTTATGAACCTTTCCGTCAAGTAGCACCTGACAAAAACAAAGGTAAAGGTAAAGGTAAAAACAAAAATACTCCAGTTGAAGTAGAGAACTAAATTATGTCAACAATTCCTTTTTCACAGGCAAAACTTATTGAATTAAACTGTCTTGAACCAGTCTTTTTTGCCTCTAGGGAGTTGTCTGATACCTATTACACTGAGGGGTTACTTGGGAATTATGCTTTAACCTATGCTTTAGGTTGGGTAAATTCCCCCTATCGTCTCCAAGGTCAGGCTACAGGACGACCAACCTACAAAGAAGATTTTCAAACAATAGCCCAATCTTGCTACATTTTACCAGCTTCACCAATAGGCAGAGTTACATTTAGATTTGAAAGATTTAACGCTCTTTCTGATGCTTATTGGTACACCATGACTAATAATCGTGTAGCAACTGCTAGAGAAGATTTACCATTACAACGTCAAGGTAAAAAACCTAGTTCATTTAGAGCAAGTAATTTTCCCCAAACTGGAAGATTACGCATGATTGAAAGGGGTAATAAATTTCAAACATTAGTATTTGGAAATCAGCAATTACCAGATTATATTCGCCTGGGAAAATTCGCTAGTAAAGTGAAAGTAAATGTTTTAAAAGAGTTTCCTGTAACTTTACTTCCACCAGGAGAATATCAAAGTCAATTTTATCTAAATGTGGCAGATTTACCAACACAAATAGAAGTATTTGCTTTTGATTTAATCTCTATACCTCCTGCACCCATATTAAAAAATCTTCATTTTCGAGGTGCAGCTTGGCAAATTGGGGAAATGATTGTACCAGCAGGTTTACATTATTGTGGTAGAGAAAACAGAAATGAGTAATCAAAAATTAGTTATCAGGTTAGAAAATCGGAGTATTTCAGCTTGTGCATTATTACCAGGTGAATTAGCTTTCATAAATAATGCACTTCAGCATCAGGTTGATGTTTTTCAAAAATCAAAAGATGCCGATATTATCCTTGATTTAGCACCCACTGGAACAGGTAAAACTAAAGCAGGACTAACGGTTTTATTACATCAAAGAGACAAAAGTGCTGTTTATATAGCTCCCACTAATGCTTTAATTGAACAACAAACAGAAGCAGCACAAAAATTTATTAAAGATGCTAATTTACCTCATGTAGTTAAATCAGCTTCAGCTAAAGATATTAAAAGTTGGCCTAGTGATAAAGTTGGTAATCGTCCGGGAGAAAAGCTATATAATGTTTTGCGAAATCCGGCGACAGTTTTTAGTGATGTGGGTGCTAATACACCGATTCTGCTAGTAACTAACCCTGATATTTTTTACTATGCTACTTTCTTTGCATACAACAGGTTAGATAAAGGTAATATTGCCAGTGGATTTTACACTAAATTCTCTACAGTTATCCTTGATGAATTTCATCTTTATGATGCTAAACAGCTAGTAGGAATGTTATTTTATCTTGCTTATTCTCACGTTTTTAAATTTTTCCAGCATGGACGGAAAGTAGTATTATTGACGGCAACACCTGAACCAGCTTGTGAATTAGCATTAGAAAATTTACAAAATGCAGGTGTGAGAATAGCAAGAATTGACGGAGAAGCAAATAATGGTCAACTTTTACCATCACAAACAGCAGTTAATTTAGAATTACGACCTAAACCAGATAGCAAAGAAGAATGGATAACAGAACTAACAGCAGAAGTTGTTAAACGTTTTCAAGAAAAACCAAATGAAAATGGTGCAGTAATTCTTGATTCCCTTGATAATATTAATCTTCTTAAAAAGGAGTTAGAAAAGCAAGGTCTGAATAATTTTATAGGACGTATCACAGGACCCGCACCGAAAAAAGATAGACATAGTGCTATGCAACGTCAAATCATTTTAGCAACTAGCACTGTAGATGTAGGATTTAACTTTGAAAGAACTCCTGAACCCACAAGACAAAATTTAGATTGGTTAATTTTTTCAGCACGCGATCGCTCGGCATTTTGGCAGAGAATAGGTAGAGTAGGCCGTGTTTTAGGTAAATCTGAAACTAATATTGATTCAGAAGCTATTGCTTATTTACCTGCTGAAGCATGGGAACAAAATATAACTTCTCTTGATACTACTGGTGGACGTGCAGCACTAAAAGAGATATTAGATAAACTTCCCTGTTTAGATAAACCTTTCCTCAAAATTTATTGGCATTCAGAAGCATCTTTAGAAATAGCACGTCCTTTATTAGAATTGGAAGAATTACTTGATAAAATACCTGGTGTTGAATTAATTCCTAAGCTGTTTGATACATTAAAAACAATTTTTGAAAGTAAACGGACTTGGGAAGAATGTCGCTACAGAATGAAAGTTTTACAAGGTGCTGAAAACATAACTAAAGTGCCATTAGAAAAAATAAGAAAAGAGTGGAAATACATTAAAGGTGGTCAAGCTTTTGTTAAAAGATTTATCAAAGTGAAATCACCTGACGAATGGGATGATTTAGAAGCTGGACGTACAACGATAGAAGAATATGAGGAGATATTTAAAAAGCATGATGATTTACTATGTGAGTTAAAAAAATTTGCTGAGATATTCAGTACCAGCTACGCACCTTTATTCAGTTTCCGCTATAGCTTATTTGACACTCTCCCGATTCGAGATCCGCATGGATTTATTTTAGATGAATCTGAAGAAACACAATTAGATCCTTTTCACTTATTGCGGTATTATGAATTTTTCCAAAACGGTGAATTTATAGAAATCCAAAGTCGTGCTAAGGAAATTTATAACATCAGTTTTAGAATGCGTTACGATGATAGTAAACGAGAGTTTGCTAATACAGAACCAAATAAATTAACAGCTTTTTCTAATTGTCAAGTCGTTCGTAAAATTGGAGATGCAGTCAGACCAACACCTGCATTACAGATGTTATCAAAATATCTCTTACCAGGAGTAATTATTTGTCCAATAACTAATGCTGCTGTTATCTTTCAATTGCGTAAACAAGGAATTGTTTCCTATCCTATAACTATTGTTTGTAATGATGGTGAAAAAGAATATCAATTTTTAACAGGTTTATCAGGTATCTTAACAATTGCTATGAAGTTTAAACAGTTACAACTTCCAGATGATGAAGTGTTGATTGCCTAATTCAGAATTTTAACTTTTCAGATTCCCCCCTTAAAAAGAGGGGCTTACAAATCTTGTGGGGTGGGCATCCTGCCCGCCCTTAAATTAAAACTTCCTAACCATCAAAAATATGCCCCACAGTCTCATCCTCAACATCACCCCCCAATCCCCCATCTACCCCAATTTCCTCTCCGGTAGACACTACCACGCCTTATTCCTAAATCTAGTCAGTTCTGTTGATAAAAAATTAGGCGACTACCTCCACGAATCCAACGCAGATAAACCTTTTACTCTCTCACCTTTGCAAATTCAAAACAAAAATAAAACGCAAAATTTCACATTACAATATAGTCATCAAAACCCTATTTCCGCAGGTACTTCTTGTTGGTGGCGCATCTCTTTATTAGATGATAAATTATTTAGTCAACTCACACCTTTATGGTTGAATCTTAACCCCGAACAACCTTGGCATTTAGGTTCAGCTAATTTATTTATTACCAGCATTCAAGGTACACCCCAGTCTACCCAACCTTGGGCTAATGTGTGTACATATCCCCAATTATATCAACAAGCAAGTGCAGAAAATAAAATTATTAAATTCATTTTTTCTACACCTGTCTCCTTTCGTCAAGGTGGTTTCGATAATGTTTTACCAACTAAAGAATCTGTATTTAATAGTCTTCTAAACCGCTGGAATAAATATAGTGGAGTTGAATTAAATAATATTCCTCTAGACGCAATTTATCCTAGTGCTTTTAATATCAATACTGAAATTATCAGCAATTATGAAAGTAAATTTATTGGTTGTTTAGGTGAAATTAGTTATCGCATTCTTGGCAATGTAGAAACAACAGGAATTAAACAAATTAACGCCTTATCTGATTTTGCTTTATATGCAGGTATTGGGAGAAAAACAACAATGGGAATGGGAATGGTAAGGAGAAGGTGACAGTTTTTAGGTGACAGGTGACAGGTGACAGTTTTTAGGTGACAGGTGACAGGTGACAGTTTTTAGGTGACAGGTGACAGGTGACAGGTGACAGAGAAGAAGTAAGAAGTGAAGAAGAGGATTTTTTTATGAAGATTGAATCACATAGAGATTTAATTGTCTGGCAAAAATCAATGGATATGGTTGTACAAGTTTATCAATTATCAGGATTATTTCCTAATACGGAAATCTATCGTTTAACGTCACAAATTACTCGCGCTGCTGCATCAGTACCCGCTAATATTGCTGAAGGTCACGCAAGAGGAACAAATAAAAACGATTTTGCTCATTTTTTATCTATAGCTAAAGGTTCATTAATGGAAACAGAAACTTTTTTAATGCTGGCAGTTAGATTAAATTATCTCACTTCAGAACAAGCAAATCCTACATTATCTCTAATCATAGAAATCAGTAAAATGCTCACTTCTCTTCGTTATCGCATCTTAAATACTCCATAAATAACTGGATTCAAACTATCAAATCTCACTTTTTAGAATTAACTATGTCTCAAAATAAACAAACTCACTCTCTTCCTACTGTCACCTGTCACCTGTCACCTGTCACCTATTACCAACCTGTCACCTCATCTGATGATTACGTTAACATTGCTTCACTCAACCAATATTCCTATTGTCCCCATCGTTGTTGGTTGATTCATTGCGCTGGTGAATTTATTGATAATCAATACACTATTGAAGGTACAAGTTTACATGAACGAGTTCACACAATGAGCGAAGGAAACAGAGATGAAATTTACCAAATTAGGGCAATTTATCTCAAATCTGATCAATATCAATTAATTGGTAAATCGGATTTAATTGAGTTTGAAAATGGCGAATTTTACCCAATTGAATATAAACGTGGACGCAAGGGAGAATGGGATAATGATGAATTACAAGTTTGCGCTCAGGCTTTGTGTTTGGAGGAAATGACGGGTAAAAATATCAATTCTGGTTATATCTATTATGCCCAAACTCATCAACGTCAATTAGTAGAAATTACTGAAGAATTACGAGCAAATACTATTGCCACTATTGAAGCTGTACAAACTTTGCTTTTTACAGGTGCAATGCCAAAACCAATAAAAACAAAACGCTGTAATGGTTGTAGTTTATTTTCTCGTTGTTTACCCCAAGCTGTTGATAAAGTCGGACGTTATCAAGAAGCAAATTAATCATCAGAGGTAATGGGTAATTGGTAATTGGTAAAAATACTCTCTTACCTTCTTACTGTCACCTGTCACCTGTTCCCTGTCACCTATTTGGAGGATTTTATCATGGGTACTCTTTACGTTTCACAAGCAGATTCTTTTATTGGTAAAGTTGATGAAAGAATCCATGTCAAGTTTGAAAAGAAAACTATCATAGATGTAGCTTTTATTAAGTTAGATGGTGTGGTAGTTTTGGGTCGTTCTACAGTCTCTCCTGCTGTGGTTTCTGAATTGATGAATCGTCATATTCCTCTATCTTTTATTGATGAAAGAGGTCATTACTTAGGCAGATTACAACCGGAAATGTCTGGTAATATTTTTGTGAGAAAAGCACAATGGCAAGCAGCAGGAAATACACCCCAATCTGTTCATATTGTCCAGGGTTTTGTCCGAGGTAAATTAAAGAATTATCGTCAGCTTTTGGTACGTCGGCAACGGGAATCTGATCATCTTGATTTAGCTGCTGATATTACTCGTCTGGAAAATATAATTTCTGCAATTGATAAAACAGAAAGTATTGATTCTTTACGAGGTTTAGAAGGTGCTGGTAGTGCTGTTTATTTTGGTTGTTTCAATCGCTTAATTATTAATCCTAATTTTGAATTTACTAAGCGTGTCCGTCGTCCACCTACTGACCCGGTAAATTCATTATTGAGTTTTGGTTATTCTCTGTTACGTCATGATGTTCAAAGTGCTGTAAATATTGTGGGGTTTGATCCTTTTTTGGGATATTTACATTTTGATCGTTATAATCGTCCTTCTTTGGTGTTAGATTTAATGGAAGAATTTAGACCTTTGGTGGTTGATGCTTTGGTTTTAACTTTGTTGAATAAACAGTTTTTAAAGCCGGATGATTTTATTAGTGAACCTTTGAGTAATGCTGTTTCTCTTACTGCTGAAGGTAGAAAGATTTTTCTGACTAATTATGAAAAGAAAAAACAATCGGAGTTTAAACACCCGGTAATGGGTAAAAAATGCACTTATCGAGAATCTTTTGAATTACAAGCTAGGTTATTAGCTAAATATTTGATGGGAACAACTGATAAGTATCCTCCTTTATTTATTAGGTGACAGTTTTTAGGTGACAGGTTACAGGTTACAGGTGACAGTGAAGAAGTGTTACCAATTACGAATTACGAATTACGAATTACAAATTTATGAATGTTGTTGTTTCTTATGATGTTTCTGAGGATAAACGTAGGACGAAAATTCACAATATCCTCAAGTCTTATGGTCAATGGGTGCAGTATAGTATTTTTGAGTGTGAATTGACTGATACTCAGTATGCTAAGTTGAGATCGCGTCTTAATAAACTCATTAAGTCTGATACCGATAGCATCCGTTTCTATTTTCTGTGTGCTTGCTGTCACGGTAAAATAGAAAGAATCGGTGGTCAACAACCCCGCGATCACACTATTTTCTTCGCTTGATGCGCCAGGGGGTGGGTGTAAAAATTTCGGTTTCTCAAAAATCCTCTGAAGTCTTTTCTACACAAGGCTTTGCTGATTTTTTCTCTACCTAACCCCTGGCGCACCTTACACTGTAAGACTTTCAGCGTTTTTTACTCTTGACACTATTCCTGAAATGGACTATGATGATGACGTTGGCGCAATCGAACCTTGAAAACTTAATATACTAAGGGTTTCAAAGTGCCGCAGTTGAAATTTCACCTACTCCCTATTAGGGATTGAAACTTTAAGACGATTTTTAAAATTGATTGTTTTGAAATTGTTGAAATTTCACCTACTCCCTATTAGGGATTGAAACTTATACTGTTTTTGGATTCTTTACCCCATTTTCTACGTTGAAATTTCACCTACTCCCTATTAGGGATTGAAACAGGGTTAATCTCTAAGAACTTATCAACTAGAGATTTAGGAGCGAGTTGAAATTTCACCTACTCCCTATTAGGGATTGAAACATCAGTTGTCAGTAGTTTAGAACGACTAGCTAAAGTTGAAATTTCACCTACTCCCTATTAGGGATTGAAACTGTACGTAATAATCCGAGATGAGGTGACAGACTGGGTTGAAATTTCACCTACTCCCTATTAGGGATTGAAACCCTTGGTATTCCCAAACACTAATAGAAATATCTTTTGTTGAAATTTCACCTACTCCCTATTAGGGATTGAAACTTACAGAATCAATTGGAAGGATGCAGCTATACACAGTTGAAATTTCACCTACTCCCTATTAGGGATTGAAACTCTATACAGCCACTGCATCCGGTTTTATACTGTTTTTGGATGTTGAAATTTCACCTACTCCCTATTAGGGATTGAAACGGGTCTAAAACTGGACATCCACTTCAATCTTTTGTTGAAACTTCCCTAAATCCCTATGAGGGATTGAAACCTTTGCTTCTAGCCTTGTGAAATATACGCTAAAATACCCACAGTAACTAGCTTTTTTAACTTTTAATTGTCTGCTAACTTTTAAATTCCTAACTCCTTATGACCATACAAAATACTGTTGAATTCCAAGATGCCTATGATGTAATTATCGTCGGTGCAGGTCACGCTGGTTGCGAAGCAGCTTTAGCTACTGCTCGCCTCGGTTGTCGAACTCTGCTATTAACCCTTAACCTCGATAAAATCGCTTGGCAACCTTGTAACCCCGCAGTCGGTGGCCCGGCAAAATCTCAATTAACCCACGAAGTAGACGCATTAGGTGGGGAAATTGGTAAAGTTGCAGACCGCACATATTTACAAAAACGTATCCTCAACTCTTCACGAGGCCCAGCAGTCTGGGCATTACGGGCGCAAACCGATAAGCGCGAATATGCAGCAATAATGAAAGGAATTGTCGAAAACCAAGAAAATTTGACAATTCGAGAAAGCATGGTCACAGATTTAGTCTTAGGAAAAAATGATGAAATTATCGGTGTAGAAACTTATTTTGGTGTCGCTTTTGAATGCAAAGCCGTAATTTTAACCACTGGGACATTTTTAGGTGGAAAAATTTGGGTCGGGAATAAATCCATGGAAGCTGGCCGCGCGGGAGAATTTGCCGCCGTCGGTTTAACAGACACCCTTAACCGTCTGGGTTTTGAAACCGGCAGATTAAAAACCGGTACACCTGCAAGAGTAGATAAGCGGTCTGTTGATTACAGTAAACTGGAAGTCCAACCAGGAGATAAAGAAGTCCGCTGGTTTAGTTTTGACCCCCAAGCGTGGGTAGAACGGGAACAAATTCCCTGTCATATGACCAGAACTACTAAAGAAACCCATCGCTTAATTCAAGAAAACTTACACCTATCCCCTGTTTATGGTGGTTGGGTAGAAGCAAAAGGCCCCCGTTATTGTCCTAGTATTGAAGATAAAATAGTCCGCTTTGCCGATAAAGAAAGTCATCAAATCTTCATTGAACCAGAAGGACGGGATATACCAGAATTATACATTCAAGGATTTTCCACAGGTTTACCAGAAAATCTGCAAATTCCCATGTTGCGGAGTCTTCCCGGTTTGGAAAATTGTGTGATGTTACGTCCAGCTTATGCAGTAGAGTATGATTATTTACCCGCAACCCAGTGTTATCCCACATTGATGACCAAAAAAATTCAGGGCTTATTTTGTGCGGGACAAATTAACGGCACAACTGGTTATGAAGAAGCAGCAGCCCAAGGTTTAGTTGCCGGTGTGAATGCGGCGCGGTTTGTGCGGAATCAAGAAATGATTATTTTCCCCCGTGAGCAAAGTTACATTGGGACATTGGTTGATGACCTGTGTACCAAAGATTTGCGTGAACCTTACCGTATGCTTACGAGTAGATCCGAGTATCGTTTGTTATTACGTTCGGACAATGCCGATCAACGGATGACACCGTTAGGGCGAGAAATTGGTTTAATTGATAATAGACGCTGGGATTTGTTTACCCGCAAGCAAGAGCAAATTATCGCAGAAAAAGAACGACTACATTCGACTAGAATTAAAGAACATGATGACATTGGTAAGGCGATCGCTCAAAGTACCCAACAAGCTATTAAAGGTTCAATCACCCTCGCTGACTGGTTACGTCGTCCAGGCATACACTACATTGACCTAGACCGATATGGCTTAGGAAATCCTAGCCTCAACCAAGCAGAAAGAGAAGGAGCAGAAATTGACATTAAATACTCTGGATATTTAGCTAGGCAGCAAAATCAAATCGAGCAAATAGCCCGTCAAGCCAACCGTCCCCTACCAGCAAATTTAGATTATGCAGCAATTGATACCCTTTCCAAAGAAGCCAGAGAAAAATTAGCTAAGGTAAAACCCCTAACAATTGGGCAAGCAGCGCGAATTGGAGGAGTTAACCCTGCGGATGTAAATGCCTTACTAATTTATTTAGAAATCCGTAAAACCAAGGATCAGTCTGAGTTGTCGCTATTAGGAGATACAAAAACTTCTCCATGATAGGTATAGTATAGGCTGGGGGATCAGTATGATGTATTACATAGATTTTTGAAGTTAAATTCGCAATCACTTCCAAATCGCAGTAGAATTTAATACCATTGTGAAATCAATTTATTTCCTTGGAAATGAATGATTAGCAGTGAAGTCAAAAATTTGATTTCCCGGCCACATCATGTTTCCTTTTTCTGTCCTAGCAGCCACAAAGAAAATGTCTATGATACCAGAAGCCAGCACCCATCTGATTATTTCCGAAGCCATAGAGGACTTAATTCCTGATGAAACTGTGTCAATAGAAGCTTACGCAGAAGGTTTGATAGATGATCTCTTCACCGATATTGACACCATTCTTGATAGTGGTAGAAAACATCCTGCCAAAACTTTAAGAACCGAATATGCATCCATGCAAGCGGTAGCAGTGAAAATGCAAGAAGTAGTTTTACCACCAACTGTCAACCGTTCGGTGACGACTATTTCGTCAATTCCCAACCAACAACCGACGAGTACCCTGGTATTCAATCCTCCATCTGTCACTGCAATTCGGAAAAGAAAACAGAAAAACAGCGGTGGCTTGAATAACCTGCTGATACTCGGCTCAACCCTCAGTATGGCAGTAATTGGGGCAGCCTACTTAACAGAAGCGGGTATAATTAAGAGTTTGACTAGCAATACCCACACAAATCAAATCCAGTCAGCCGCAGTGGTGCCAGCAGATCCATGGGCAGAGTTGGTTGATTATATGTTGGAAGCTTTGGCAGTCATTGATCAACAAGATGCCAACAATCAACAAAAAAATCTCTCCTCAAAGTTCGGTAATGTAAACAACAACCTCAATAGTTCTTTACCTCTACCCAGTAACCCATCTCTAGGAACTCTCACACCGCCAGTTTCTGCTAATAATCTTCCACCTGTTCCCAGTCGGGTAACAAATGTTGTGGAGAGAATATATGTACCCGTTTATCAGTCTCCTCCTTCTGTGCGTCCACTACCAGAGGTTGCCAACTCCCCAGCCCAAATATCTCCACCTGAGTTTGTGAATGAGAATACTCAAAACCAGCGTCCAGCCACCAAACCTGTCCCAGTCAAACCACCTGTAGCTACTAAGTTGCCTACCATCGCACCGCCCAAACTACCAACTGCAACTGCATCAGCACCTACAACAACTCAAGATATTTATTTACCCGCCTATTCAGCGCAGTTAGAAGGATTGATGGAGTTAGGTCAAAAATCAGCAGCTTTATTTAAAATTGATGGTGTGACTAGCCGAATTAACCTGGGAGAAAACATTGGTGCGACAGGTTGGACTCTTGTAGATGTAAGCAATGGTGAGGCAATTATCCGCCGTAATGGTGAGGTACGCTCAATTTATACAGGTCAGAAATTATGATGGATATTGGACAAAATGTAAAAATAGTTACAGTAGAATGTAGTAAGGTTATCCAATGACAACCTGCCACTTACGAGTAGGAATATCTACCTTAATTTATCTATTTCCTTGACTTAGTAGCGGATGTATTGCCATACTTTGGTTTACTTGCTTGTGTTCTGCTGTATTTTTTTCAATAAACAAGTTATCATTTCTGCATCTGTGCAAACATTAATAAAATTACTCATTCTCTGCCTCTTTACTAATTTTATTGTCAATCTAAAACCCAACATTCTCCGGTTTGTTGGGTTGTTTAATCAGATTTGGTAAGTCAATCCCAATAATTTCTTGATGGTTAGAGTCTAAATATCTTCAACAATCTATCTGTATAGAAATATATATTATTTGGGGCTGTATATTTACATAGGGTTTGCTGATAAAGTCTTGTCGTGGAGACAGGTGACAGGTGACAGGTGACAGGTGACAGTTTCAAGAGTTGGATGGGAACTATTTTTCCTTGAAGCAGGAATTAAATGCAAGGTTTTTCAGTTCTCACCTCATCAAAGCTTGCATTTTTTGAAAGTCAAAATCGCTAAAATCGTTTACCTGTAATGTTTTGAGATTTATTCAGCAAGCCCTACATACAGAAATGACTAAATTTATTGATAATATTCTTATATTAAAAATAGTGATATTACTATTTACACTTTCAGAAAAGTGTATATATTATTAAAGTTTACTCAAAAATTAGTAATCATTAGGATTTTGATCATAATTCAGAAGTCAAGAATCAGAATACTTTATAAATCCGTAGATAATCAATCGTGTTTGGCTTAACTGTTCAGAAGCTGGAAGTTGACAAACTTTCAACATCTTTACCAAAAGTTTAACCTTATTTCACATAAAAATCAAATAACAATCAATAATTTTTTGCTATGACAAATTACCGTTCATCTTCCCATTCTGCCGATAATGATGCCAAAAGAGTGGCAATTCAGAAATATTGCTGTAATGTCATGGAAACTTTAGTGATAGAAGAAGTCGAGACACAAGTTCAGAAATTACCTGCTAAAGTTGCCAAATATATTAAAGTTTCAGAAGTGGTTGCTTATGCTTTAAATCGTTTACCAAGTTTGTATGCAACCAGTAAAAGAGGGTGGCAAAGACAATTACACTACGGAAAAACAGAGTTGTATCAAAAAATTTGTACCTCTGTGCGCCAGGGTATTGCTGCTGTGCAAAGAGATCCCCTTCGTGTTAATGATCCTCTCAACTTCATTGAGGATCGTTCAGCTATTATAGCATTAGAAGAGCTAAAGAATTTATTACAATGCAAAGATTTGTCATGGGAGAAATTACCTGAAGTCGTAGAAAGGACACTTCTAAATACTTCCAAAGGGAGGATAACCTGGCGCAAAAACATTACTTCTAATGATGAAATCGTTGACTGGAATAATCATCGCCATTAATTTTAGGAAGCTAGTTAACGTTTATCAACACTAGCTTCTAATGTTTTGACCTGATTTTGTAATTCTTCTACTACTTGTAAATGCGATCGCTCTAATAAATAACCTGCCCACAGAAAGCTACCAGTTAAAACCGTAACTACACTTAATAAAACACCTGTTAGCATTTTTATTTGGCCACGCAGTTGTTTAACTTCATAAAGCGGATATTCTGCTTGGGGTAAAGAACTACATTGTAGTTTTGGATTGTCCACTACTACCTCTACTTGAGGAGTTTCTACCCTTGAAAATTCAATCTTACTTCGCAGCCAATCAGTAATTAATTGAGGGCAGTTCATCCTAAACCATTGCCAAGCAATCATCCTGATCACTGGCTTTGACATCTTAGAAACCCATCTTAGGCTTTTATTTACAGGACGAGATGGAAACTTTTGGTTAATTAAATTTGTTGCCCCTGCATCATAGAGACAATTTAAGATTAACTTAACTGTTGATTCCTCTCGCTCTACTAAACTTTCCAATAAGAGAAGTACATCTTGCATTAATTTTTCTTCCCTTTCTGCATCTGTGGGGGATCTTTGAAAGCTACTTGATGGTGGCAATTGCTTAGACATATTCCCTGTATAAATATTAATTTTTCATCACTACTTCCTTTTCAGTCTAGAACCTCTACAAGTTTTTTGACAAGTATTTTCACTGACTGTGCATCTGCACACATTTGGAACAGTGATACTGGCTTATGCGTTGCATTTACTGCTCAGTCCATTTACCCAACTCTTTCACAAGTGTGGTAGTCCTACGGTGTGAAGGTTCGACTGAAGAAAAAACCCATACCTTCACTGAATTATCGCAAATTCTTATCTGACAGGCCAAGTCAAGCTGAGAGCTTTTGATACACCATGAGGGACTTTTCAAACATCCTCTTAACAAAGATCATCTGCTATATAAAACCTAGACAAAGCTAGACTTTACTTTCTACTTCAACGGGAGCATGGGAGCGGTTATCCCTCAGTAGACTTTCACGCTTTAGCCAAACGCGATAAATTAATTGCTGCATTTAGATCCCTATCTATATCAAAACCGCAGTTCTCGCAGTGATAAATTCTTTCGGATAAAGAAAGATTTTCTTTTTTATGTCCACAGCGAGAACAGGTTTTACTTGAGGGATAAAATCTATCAGCAATTATAATTTCACAACCAAATTTTTTAGCTTTATATTCTAGCTGACGCTTAAACTCATAAAACCCACAATCAGCTATTGCTTGAGCTAATTTATGATTTGACAACATCCCTGAAACATTTAAATCTTCTACTACTATCTTCGCGTGGTTTTTGCATAAGTAAGTAGTAAGTTTATGAAGAGTATCTTTTCTCAGGTTTGCTATTCTTGCATGATGTCTAGCTAGTTTAATTTTAGCTTTATGCTTATTGTTTGAACCTTTAGCTTTTCTACAATAGACTTTGGATAATCTTTGTAGTTTAACTAAGTTCTGTTTATAGTGTTTAGGATTAGGGAAGGTAACACCAGTGCTTAGTGTAGCTAGTTCCTTTACTCCCAAATCAACACCAACAACAGCATGATCTTTAGTAGTTGGTTGACATTCTTGTTCATAAGAAAAGGCTATATACCAACTATCGGCAGTTCTAGAAATAGTAATACTTTTACAGGTGGTGTGAGGTAATCCTTCATAAGTTTTTACCCATCCAATTGTTGGTAGTTTTATTGATGTACCACCTACAGGAATTGGTTTACCACCTGCATCAATTGTAAAACTATCATTTTTCCCTTTCTTTTTAAAGTTGGGATATTTTGACTGTCCTTTAAAGAATCTCTGGAAAGATTCACCTAAACTATCAAAAGCGTATTGAGTGATTTTCTGACAAATACCTTTTTCTTTAATCCATGTCAACTCAGGTTTTACGTGATTGTTAAAAAATTTCTTGAGAAGATATTTGTTTGGCTTTAATCCATTATTATACAAAGAAGCCCAAGTTGCTAAACCCCAATTATAGGTAAACCTTGCTATGCCAGCGTGTTTAGCCATTAATATTGCTTGAGGTTTATTTAACTTGAGCTTTGTTTTAATGGATAAGAGCATTGGTGAATCTTAATAAATCACTTATAGGCTTGTCCATGAGTGTACAGGTTTGTTTAGTAAACTGTCAACTTAGGACAAGCTCTCAACTGCTAAAATTCTAGCTCAAAGAAAACAGAAAATTAACACACCTTGACGGCTAATTGAATCTATATATCCAGAACCATCGGCGTTTATCTGCGTCCATCTGCGGTTAATTACTAGAATATTGCTAATGAAAATTTCTCTATACTTGATATGATTTAATTAGTTTAAATTAGTTAGAAAAATATGCTTCGCTTAATTTTCATAGGAATTTTACTATTATTAAATGCCTGTACTAGCCTAGTTTTACTACCCTCTGATCAAATAGTTGAAAAAGCAATTTTCATCCAAGTTGAACAAACTCAGCAAGAATTGCAAGAAAAGCTAGATTTAGATTTCAAAAAATTCGCTATTCAGCACTTATCAATAACTAAAAAACAGCCTGTAACGATTGGCAAATTACCCAGTTATCATATCCAAGGTAATTATGACTTAACAGTGCAATTACCAGAAAAAAAACTATCACAAACACAAAAACCTTTTGATATTTATTTACAAATTCAACAGGAAGGTAAAAGTTGGCGGTTGTTAATACCGGAAAATAATAATAATCAAGCTAAACCTTCAGTTTGGCATAGTTATCTGGTTTTGTAAAAAGGTCAATAATTACCTGAAAGCTGAAATTTGACCGCTAAAATTTTAATAACCTCTACCTTCCCCAGTACCTCCCTTACCTGGCCAATGACGGTTAGCAGAATCTTTTGTGTGATACCATTTGTTTGTGTCCTTTGCAGTATGTCTCACAATTTAGCGCGTTTTTATACGCAAGTAGTATAAGTCCTGCATTTCTGAGTTATCTGTGATTTTGTTTAAAGAAGAAATAAAGACTTTTGTCTGGATCGTAAAAATTACATAAAAAATATATTTTCTCAGTATTTTCCCACGTATGTCATATATAGTAATTTCATGTTATTCACTCAGGTCAACAATTTATGTCACTTATCAACCATCAATCTCAGAAATCGCAACAGCTTTCTAACGACAAACAAAGTTCTAATCAACATCAACCCAGTATTTACACCTTAGAAGATTTGATTCAAACTCTAGAAGAAGCTGCTAATTATTTAGCGTTTCGATAATATTACTTGCTACCACAGAAATAGCGATCGCTCATTGTTACTCTAGGATTATTCTGCAAATAATCCTCAATTAAATCACAACCTCGCGCCAATAACATATTTAATTTAAGATCAGAGAGGTTACGTAAAATCACCATTCCGTTACCACTTCCCGCAGCCAGGATTTGACCATCAGGGCTAAAATTCACACTGGTTAACTCATCTTTTTCGCCTTTTAAAATCATCTGCACACTTCCGTCTACACCCCAAATCCTAATTTTATCATCACTGTTAGCAGCCAATGTTTGACCATCAGGACTAAAAGCAACAGCAATAAAATTATCGCCATTACCTCCTAGTGTCTTCTGTAAATTACCGTCACGATGCCAGATGTTCACGGTACTATCAAGACTAGCAGACGCGATATATTGACCATTAGCAGACCAGGCCACACCATTTACTTGTCGAGTGTGTCCTACTAAATTGTATAGAAGTTGACCTTCTCTAGTCCATATTTTTACTAACTTGTCATCACCAGCTGATGCCAACAATTTACCATCAGGGCTAAAACTTACCCAGTTGACAGCATGACTATGACCAGTGAGGGTTTTCAATAGTTTACCTTGCCGACTCCAGAGTTTTACAGTACCGTCTTTACTAGCAGAGGCAATAATTTCACTATCAGCAGACCAAGATACAGCAAAGACAGTATCTTTATGACCAGTCAGGGTTTGCAGTAGTTGACCTTCCCGACTCCAAATTTTCACTGTTTTATCTTTACTAGCTGAAGCAAGATTATTACCATTAGCAGACCAAGCTAAACCCCACACTTGGTCTTGGTGTCCTTTCAATATTTTGAGGATTTTACCGTTTTGATTCAGTAACTTGACAGTGTTATCTAAACTTGCAGTGGCTAAAATTTTACCATCAGGATTGAAGTTGACGCTTGTTACCCAGCTATCATGATCTGCGAAGTTCCCCAACAATATATGATCCCAACGCCAAATTTTTACAGTTTTATCTCGACCAGCAGATACTAATGTCCGTCCATCAGGGCTAAAATTCACGCTATTTACCCAGTTATGATGACCTCTAAGAGTGCCTAACAATGTACCTGCTACACTCCAGAGTTTGACGGTTTCATCGGTACTAGCAGAGGCAATAATTTTACCATTGGGGCTAAAACTCACACTGGTAACAGCAGAAGTATGGCCTGATAGAGTTTTTAATAGTTTACCTTCTCGACTCCATAATTTAATATTGTTGTCCAGACTGGCTGCTGCAATTATTTGACCATCGGGAGACCAAGTAACACTTTTAACTGCATCGTCACAGTCTGATAAGGTTTGTAATAATTTACCTTCTTGACTCCATAGCTTAACGGTATGGTCTGCACTCGCTGAAGCAAGTATTTGACCATCAGGAGACCAAGCTAGACCTAAAACCGCCGATTCATGGGCCAGGATAGTTGTAATTAATGTACCTTCTTGAGTCCATAGTTTCACTGTTTTATCTGTACTAGCAGAGGCAATAATCTCGCTATCTGGGCTGAATATAGCACTATTGACCACGGAAGTATGACCCGTCAATGTGTTTAATAAATTACCTTTTCTGTTCCATAACTTGATAGTTTTATCCTGGCTACCAGAAATAATAATTTGACTATCAGGACTAAAGCTGACACTATTAACTACATTTCTATGTCCTGATAAGCTTTTCATTAATTTACCATTGGGATACCAAAGATTAATATTTTTGTCTGCACTGGCTGAGGCAATTAGAGAATTATCCTGACTAAAGGTGACACTGTTAATACCTGACAAATGTCCTTCTAAACGATTATACTCTTTGAGTCCATAAACTGACTGATAAAGGGCTGTTAATACCTGTTCTCTGGTAGAGGAATTTACCCACAGAGTTTGTTTTAATTTTTTGCCAGCTTTTAAACTATCTTTAAGTGCATCAATACCTTTTTGGGAGGCAAACAGAGTTTCGCTAGAAGCGCTGAGGGTTCGGATTTCACTATTAAGAGAAGTAATAACGGATACAGTTAAACCCATAATGGCAACTACAGAAGCTGTCAAGGCAATTTTTAAACTTCGATTTAACCGCGCTTCACTTAACCTTTGTTTTTCTTGACTTTCTGCTAGTTGGGCAGTTAATTCTTTTTCTTTGAGTTCTCCACGCAGATATTCAATTTCTAATTGACTGAGTTCTTCTCGTTTACGTAATTTACGTAATTCTGTGAGTAAATCCGATCCTTGTTTATCCTGTGTATTTACAAGTACAGCTTGTTGTTTTGTTTGTCTGAGTTCACTTTTGAGCCGCTCAATTTCTCTATTACTATTTTCAACTTTATCACGTAATTGATTGAGTTGTAGTTGTAAACTAGATTCTTGTTGTTGTAGATAGCGAATTAAATCTACTAGATAATCATGAATTAGTTGATAGCGTTCAGGAACATCGGGGAATAAGACGACTAACCCAGAACTAACTAGCACTTTTAAAATTAATTCTAGTTGGTTAGAATCTTCTAATTCTGTTAATTCAGCGGATAATTCTGCCTGGGTTTTAAATGGACGCTGGTTACTTTCATCGGTTAGTAAATATAAAACAATTAATGCAGCCCGTTCATTATTTGGGCCACAGTCTTTGATGAGTTCTTTAATATATCTTTCAATCAGTTTATTGGGTCTGTAAGGTTGATATTGAGATAGGGTGGTAATACGTTCATCTTGTATTTGCGCGCCGACTACTTGTAGTTCGATGGGGCGGACTTCTCCTAGTTCTGAAGATAAATCTTCTACTAAAGCATCTATTAAATCAGATTCTAAATGTAGTTGGGAACGAGCGGTTAATTTATGAATAATAGTTTTTGCATATTCAGGTGAAAAGTTATTTAATTGATACCGAATATTTTTATCAAGAATATTATGATTAATGGCTTCTATAGCGGCAAGATGTTTAAATTCTAATAACCGATGTAAATAATCTTCTCGTAGAGAAAAAATAACTTTCACAAAAGATATGTTTAGGCATTTACTGATAAAGAGATCAAAATTTCGTTGTTGTTCAGGGTTGTCTTGAATAAAAAAGAATTCTTCAAATTGGTCGAAAATTAAGACTGTAATTAAATGGTTGTCAGCATTTGCTTTTAGTTGGTTAAAAATATCATTTACAGTATTTGATCGTGGTGAATCTGATGTGTTTTTGGTTGTGATTTCTGCTGTTTGATGTTGCCTGGTGGCTGTTTGTAAAGATTTACCTAATTCTCGTATCCAGTCGGTATAAATTTGTAAAACAACAGGAATGGCTATTTGATCACCAATGGCGCGGTTTTGTAATGCAGGTATTAAACCTGCGGTGACGGTGGAACTCTTCCCTACACCGGAGGGCCCATGAATAACGATCAGTTTATAGTCAGCGCGGCTAATTCTGCCAATTAGGTTATTTATATCACCTTCTCGACCGGAAGCGGCAATTTCTAAAGCCACGCTACTATTTCCCGATGCAGACATAACCGCAGGGTTGGTAACTTTGCGTTGGGGTTGTAAACGGCCAGCACCAATGAAAGCACGGAAACCATATTGCTGTTCTACGGAACGGCGTTTTTGTCGAATTAAGTAAGCTTCAAGATAACAACCCGCTTGAAAATAGAGCGATCGCAAATTTTTTAATAAGCGAATATAATGATGAGCATCATATTGATGTTCACTGCTTTCTAAAGCAAATGATAGTTCTGTTTTAGCTGTTTCTAAATATTCAGATGATACTTGATCATCACCTATATTTTGTTGGGATTTAGCTAATATTAAATAATAAGTTTGTTTTAAAAGTAAAGGAAATAGGCATTTTTCGGTTTTATTTTTTTGTTGAGCTTCTTTTAAATTTAGTAGTGCTATGTGAGATAAAATGCTTGCTTGTCGCCAACGTGATTGTTTGGTAGCCACCACAGATAGTAAACCGTAGTCACAAGATAGTTGCATTTGACTACCATAATTTTGATGTAATTCTAAAGCCTTTTCACCTACATTTTGTAATTCTTGCCAATCTCCTAAACCTTGGAGAATATCTGTAAGATGAACAATAAATTCAGATACTAAATCTGCCCTACCAGTAAGATTAAATGTATATAAAGATTGCTGTAAATAAGTTTTTGCCGTGTGTAAAAACTGAGTTGTTTCTATTTTATTTCGTTCAGAAAGACGACAGTAACATAAACCAATATAAAGTAGTAAAACTCCTTTTTTCAGTAGATGAGAATTTGCTTCTGTAGGTATAACAGGTAATGAGGACAAATTATCCCATTCAATAATTCTTCCTGTCTCCCATTCTTGACCTATCTGGTTTTGATCTGCTGCTATTTCCCGATCCCAAAATAATAAACTTTGGCGAAAATGGTTTAATGCTGGCTTGATTCGATCACCAACATAATCATCTAAACCAAAGACAAATTGTAAACTAGCATTTAATGACGGTTCTAAGGTAATACCCCGACTTTCTAAATCTTTAATAGCAAAGTGTAATTCATGGCTATGTACCCACACTTGTTCGATAGTAGGGTAATGGGTTTTAAGATGGTAGTTTTGTGGTGCGTCGTTATGTAATGCTTGTGAAAATAAAGATTCTGTTTCCTGTTTTAAAAATTCTAATAAAGCCGGAGAAGTCATGACAAATTTAATCGGTGTTGCTGCCCAACTGGCAAAATCTGGTGCTAATTTTACCACCTTTGACAACACTTGATCATTCACCCAAATTACCATAGGAAAAGGATGATGTTTACGAAATTCATCACGAATTTGATTAACAGAAATTAGTAAATCATCAATACTTTCTACTGACTCTAAACCTAAGATTATTAATGCTGCGGGTTTGTCATCTAATTGTTGTAAATGAACATTTGTATAAAGACTGAGGGAATTTTGAGATATGAATATTGTTTGAACATTCCCTGATTTCCAATCTATTGCTGTCAGTTTTTCTAGAATTGCATCTCGTAACCTCCCATAGTTACAACATACTAAAACTACAGAGAATTCACCCTGAGAAAAAGAAATTGCCCTGGTTAAACTCCGGAAAGCACGCTCATTATGATTGTTAACATCTATTGCTGTGTTTTGTTCAACCATGATTTGAATTTTGGTGTTTCTGCTAATACTGGGTTGATACCAAACCAAGCTCCTTGGCGATCGCGATATTCAAAGACAAATAAACTCCGTAATAATGTATGATATTCTATATCGCCTCTCACTCTTTGTTCCCGCATAACTTGGAAAATTAATTCCCATTCATGGGGATCAATAGCATTAGCTCGATAATCTCTTTGACGTTGCACAACTAATTCTAAACACTCTCTATTAAAAGGTGGATCTTGTTCCCGCAAACAGTCAAATAATAATCCTAATAAATCACGAACATGACCACCGCTAACTAAACATAAACGATCTAAAGTATTTTGATGATCAAATACTTCCTGGATCAAGTTTAAGCGATCGCCAGGCAAAATGTCAGGAAAAGCCCTAGCTAATACCATCTGCCGCATCAATTCTAAACCTTCTGTATAAATTTCTCCTGTACGTAATAAAACAGGTATCATTGGTAATACTTTTGGCGCAACTCCACCCCCTAAACGATGTTGCAATTCTGCACTGTCGTTAGAAAAAGTTAAGGATAAAGGAATTGTATAAACAATATGACAATTGAGTTTTCGTAATTGTTCACCACGTTCAATAAATAAGTATTCAGGAAGCGATCTACCAGAAGCAAGAGGACGAAATGCTACCCGATCCAAATTATCAACAATTACAACTAATCCCTTTTTCCCCCTACTCTTGAGTTCATTATTAGCACGTGCTAAAAGTTCTTGATTAATCGAAAGTAAAATATTTTCTGTACGCGGTTCTAAATAGTCTCTTAACCTGCGTCGTAATTGGGGACTTTCTTTAGTTTTAGCGGTAATTTTCGCAATTCCCACTGATAATTCTGCCTCTACACCCAAATCTATTGGTGTTTGCAAAAAATCCACCAATTCAGTAAATAGATTAGCAAAATAACTGGGGTGAAGACGGATTTTCATGGACTCTAAACTCTCACTCACTTGGCCAGCAATAGCTAAGAGAATATCTGTTATATCCACATCCGCCATTTCTAAAACACGGGTAGACTCAAAATAAACAACATGAAACTTTTGAGCCTCTAATTCTGCTTTTAAACGTAACAGTTCCGTGGATTTACCACAACCTAAATGTCCTGTAAATAATTGACAAGTCGGTGTATTGGGAGAAATCCTAGCAATAGTTCGCAGTAAAGCTTCAATAATTCTACCACCTCGCACCGAGGCAAAATCAATATAATATAGGCTATCCACAGCATTTTCCATGATCAAAGGTTTGCTGGGATTACAAGCCTGATAAAATCTTTCTAAATCTAGGAGCATGATTAATCTACATCATTTCAAAACGGGGGATAGCAAAAAGAGGCAAGATAAAATAAATTCCTCTTATCTTATCACTTCTGATTTTTAAGTCCCGATTCCTGATTTTTAATCATAAAATCTCCGCAGATCCTGAGATAATCGTAAATTGTAGTTATTGATGTTTTTCTTTATTTATAATCATCAACAATTTTTACATTATGTTGTACACTCACCTTTAGTTAAACAACTGTCATCTTCATCATTTTGATCGTCTCTAGCACTAATAATTTTCAGTTCTGTAAAGTATTTATCATTATTTTCTGATATATTTTGAGATAATATCTGATGTAGACTATCATTTGCAGATAAATACTTACCATCTGAAATATCTGCATGACAGAAACAGAAAGATACAGGTAAGATCATTAAGGCTTGATAAAGTTTACTGTTCATATTACACCTCTTCAAACTTGTAATTATTTTTCAAAATTCACAATTTAATTGGTTTTTATTGCCACAATAGGCCAGAAAATCTAGTTTAATTTTCCGCCATTGAAAATACATCCCTCAGCAGAGAGTTGGTTAAAGTTCCCAAAAATGAACTTGTAAATTACTATGGTTAAATATCTTGTAATTGTGTTTACCTCTTACCGTCTCATCTCAAGTCAAAAGTACAGCATTTCCTGCTGTGATTAGGTACACATCTAGCATGGCAAAATGCCCACATTACAAGAGTTTCATTTTCAAGGTTGTGCCTGATTTGCATAAAATATGCTGTATGATCCGAGTTTTTATTTAAGTAAAATCACTCCTGTCTTATGTTTGATTACTCACTTATACAAAAACATAACCACATAACCGGAAAATCTTCCCAATCTTGAAAAAGCTCTGTTGCTAGTCGCGCTGACAGATAAAATAGTTAAGGAATGTTGCTTATCAATTAACTCATGACACCTTTACCAGACGTAGACGCTACAAATACTCCCAATGTTCACCAAGAGGAATACAGTAACTCAGTAAATCCCTTAGATGAGTCACCAAATGACCTAGAAATGTCCTTTTTTGACCACTTAGAAGAACTAAGACAGCGGATTTTTTATTGTTTAATAGCCGTAGTGGTGTGTGTAATCGGTTGTTTTATCGTCGTCAAACCGCTGGTACAAGTTCTCGAAATACCTGCAAATGGAATCAAATTTCTCCAACTAGCACCAGGAGAGTATTTCTTTGTCTCCATCAAAGTTGCTGGTTACAGTGGTTTAGTTCTAGCAACTCCTTTTATTCTTTATCAAGTTATGCAATTTGTTCTTCCTGGTTTAACCCGTCGTGAACGTCGTTTATTAGCTCCAGTAGTTTTTGGCTCAAGTATATTATTCTTAGGTGGGTTAGTATTTGCTTACTTTTTGCTTATCCCCGCAGCTTTAAACTTTTTCATTAACTACGGTGCAGATGTAGTAGAACAATTATGGTCAATTGAAAAATATTTTGAATTTGTACTTTTGCTGTTATTTAGTACCGGTTTAGCTTTCCAAGTTCCAGTTATTCAATTATTACTAAGTAATTTAGGTATTGTTTCTTCAACTCAAATGTTAGCTGGTTGGCGGTTTATAATTATGTTTGCAGTGGTTTTAGGTGCGGTGTTGACACCTTCTACTGATCCTTTAACGCAGAGTTTATTAGCAGGTGCGGTTTTAGGGCTTTATTTTGGTGGTATTGGGTTGGTGAAATTAACAGGTAAGTAATAGGAAATGGGGAAAAGTTGAATTTCTTGATATCCCCAACTTCTTTTTTTATCTTGTCAATAAATTATGAAATGTTAAAATAAAAATATTACTTGAACATATAAAAAACTATGTCTAGCAATACTTCAATTATCAGCGTTTCTCCTGAAATTATGAGTGGTACTCCAGTTTTTACCGGAACAAGAGTTCCTATTCAAACACTTTTAGATTATTTAAAAGCAGGAAATTCAATAGATGATTTTTTAGATGGTTTTCCTACGGTTACTAAAGAGCAAGTAATTACATTTTTGGAGGAAGTTGAGAAAGAAATAATTAGTAAGGTAGCATAAAATGAAAAAATTAGTCCATTTTTTCCAAGGATGTATTACCGTTGATAGCTGTAGAAATTTGATTTTCTTTCATAACTTTAATTAAAAACCTTAAAGCTTCATTCACTGCTTCCGCACTAGGAAACATTTCCGCTACATCAGGTTCTAAACGCACTGTCACCCCAGCAAAGCTTTTACGTTCAGTACCTAATTTCCTTACCCGTAGACTTTTTAAGTCATACTCTGATTTGAGATCGTCTTCCATTTCTAAGTTATCCCTGTTCTCCATGTTTTGATAAGTTTTTCGCAGCTTTATTTTCGTCCCACTCAAATTTCATGTAATTATTGTCAAATGTAATCTGTAGTAAGTTATCAATGAGATTTTACAGCTTTTGGTAAATCGTTGTTAACAAAGTTAACCGAATTTATCACACTTTCTTTCTACTCTATATTGAAAATGCGTTAGCAAAGCGCACCGAAGGTATCGCTCTTAAATCTATATCAGAAATGCGTTAGCGAAGCGCACCGAAGGTATTGCTCTTACTCTTTTGTTAAACACTCTCATTCCAATATTCTAAACCAGTAACAATTACATCTTCTAACCATTGCTTAAAACGCTCTGTCAGATTAATTTCATCATCAGCATAAGAAAATTGAAATAGAGAATCTGTTAATGCTTGAATATCACTAATATTTTTTTCACCCTCTTCTGTATTATCTCTATGATATGCACAAGCAGAACAAGCAAGCAAACCAAGATATTCATGTCCAACAACATGAAAAGAAAGTAAAATTGTTGTTGTTGATTCTATATTTATGACCAATTGTATCCAACTGTGATAGGGACGAAGATTAGCAAAGTATCCTAATTTTTTAGCTGTTTCTACAACTTGGAAACGATGATAATATGATTTAGGATCACGTGCAGGTGCAGCGCGTGTAAAAATCTGAGCATCACTCACTATATTTTGAAGTGATAACTTAATTTCAGTAGCGATATCTTGTAAGCGAACAGATGCAATTTCAAACAGATTTGCAGCAAATCCTTCAACTTTTTGGCAGCGATCTGAAATAGTAACAGATTGGCTTTGCTTAATTTTCTCAGTGATAGATGAAATCACAGCTTGAGCGCGGCGCGTTTCTGACAAAACTTGTTCAGATAAACGAAGACTACGAAGAAATGCCTGTTTTTGACTATTAGAAAATAAGTTAATCAAAGGTAATAAATTTCCTTGATCTGCTTGTTCTGAAGCTTCAATATAAACTGCTCTGTCGTCACGAGTAAGAACTAAAGGAAACAATCCAGATTGTATAAAAACTAAACTAGCAAGACATCGAGCTACTCTACCATTACCATCTTGAAATGGATGAATTTGTGTGAAACGATGATGTAACCATGCTGCTTCAACTTCTGGAGGAATGTTTTGTTTTCTATGTTCATGATGCCATTGAATTAAATTATCCATTTCCGAAGCAACTTGTTCAGGAGGACAATATTCATGTATTATTCCATTAGGTCTTTCAGGGTTATTAGGTTGTCGTTTCCAATCACCCCGGATGAGAGAAACACGAATAATTTGCCCTGATGATGTTTTAGCTTCTGTACTATCTTGATTTTGAGTTAGTAACTGATGTAATTCTTTGATATAAAAATTAGATAAGATTCTTTGTCCACCCACAAAATCAAATAGTCCTTCAATAGCTGCTTCTTGATCTTGGATCAGAGATACAACTTGTTTGATAGGGGGATTTGTAGGATTATGAGGAATAAGAGCTTCATTAATTCCTTTTTCAATTAGTATTCGAGTAATTCCTTGATCAAGGGTATATAATCTTTCAATAATTCCCGTTTCAATGGCAATTTCTCTACACAACCTTTCCATAAAGGTTTTAAATTCTCCAGAAGAGCGCAGACGTTCTGCTTGTTCATTCCAAAAAGTTACTAAAGATGATAACTCTGCACTTGCTAAGTTTTGCCAATTTGCTGGTAAATTCTCTATTGGTTGCCACTGCATGAATAATCTCCAAAACTGGATCAATAGTTTAATATGATATCGCTCTTACTCTACATCAGATAATGCGATCGCTTTGAAAGAGATGGTTTTATCAATTATTAAAACGTACAAGCCCTTTGAAATTCTCGTAATTTACTTTCAATATCCCATATTTCAAAAACCCATTTTTCAGTATCATCAGAAGTACGTTTAACTCTACCAAAAGCTGCATCTAAATCAAAAATTTCTCCATCACCAAGTATAATTGGAGGGAGTTTGATTTCTTGGCTTCCTAAAAGTAATGAAGTTAAACATGGCTCATGTTTACCATATATTCCTCTTTTTTTATAATTTTCCTGACCTATTTCTAGCAAATTTTCTAAGTGCGATGTAAAATAGCCGTCTATTATTGTATTTTTTAAATTAGACATTTCCTCTCCAGCCATATTTTGTAGTTCTGAAATAGATGGAAGCCCAGCAGACTTTACAGTATTTTCAAGCCAATTAAGGATATCTGTGTCATTTAACTTAGGTGCATATTGGCAGAGTACAAAGAATGCAAAACCTCTATCTCTCCTAGATATCATGTGATAAGCTCTTTCTTTGAAAATGTCCTGATCATAATTTGGTATTTTAAATTTATCAAATATACTATCTGGAAGATTCAGACATAAAGAAGATAATGCTGAGGATAATTTATAAGCTATACCAATCTCATCAATACCTATATAATTTGCAAGACAATGAGTAGCAACTGAATAGACAGTTAGATAAGGATTATATAGTCTATCAATCATTTTTTGCTCAAATAATTTTGATTCGATTAAAAACTCAAATTCATTTAATTTTCCTTTTAACATTGGCAAAATAAATGAATACTCTAGCTCTAATTCTGAAGATGTAGCAATAGCTTCGATTAAAGAAACAACAGATATAGGAACTCGACTGATAAGAATATTTTCAGGAGTGTAAAATCTTGTAGTGACAAATGGCCGATCCTGTCTTATTCTTCCATCACTACCATACTGTAGTCCAAACGAGTATTGATACCTCCAGGGTATTTTAATTTTACTGTCATTAATAGCTGGTCCAAATACCTTATAGTAATCGTTAAACTCATTTTTTCCAATTTCTGCAAATAGTTCTATGATTCTCCATAGTTCTTCCTCTTCTTCGCGTTTCCAGGCATTCAAAGCATTAAAAATAGTAATGAGATTTTTTTGTCCCCATAGGGTGCTTGTGTGATCTAACCAATGAGTAATTTCATGAATAAATACTTTATGTACTTTCCTTACTAACTCTAAATTCAAAGTAATGTCTTCACTAATACCTAAAAGATGGTGTGATTCCACTGAATCGGCAAAGACCGTCTGAGTTAAAAATTCATACTTCCCTTCTGATGTAACGTTAGGAAAACTGCGCCAATGATTTAAAATTGTTTGAATTGCTTGAACTAAAGATTCTTTTTTAGCCATATTCTTCGAGAAGAATTATAAAAACTTACATAACATTATTATATTAATATATTTTAAACAGGATTTTACCTAAAAAAATGAAACCTACTTTCTTCTACTCCAATAAAATGGTTTACGCTTATGATGCGCTACAGCTAAAATGCGAATTTCTTCCTCTTCCAAAACACGATATAAAAGAGAATAGGGAAATTTTGGTATCACTAAACGCCGAATAGAACCGCGAACCTTTGCCCCAATTTCTGGATAATACATCAAACAATTTACAGCCTGTTCTACCGCTTCTAAATATTCTAAACCTAGATCAGTTCTTTGCTCCTCATAATAATTGATAGCTTCAGTTAATTCTTGTTCTGCTAAGGGATGAAATATAACATTTATCATTGTAAATAAGTACGCAATTTACTAAACACTTCTTGAGAGGAAACACCAGAAATTTTACCACTACTAATATCCTCATCCCTCAATTCTGCCTCTTGTATCCATTCCTCAGCAACTTGTTGATCAATTTCTTCCAATTGTCCTAAATATTCAATCAATCGAGCTACTAATAATGCTAGAGTATCCTTTGGTAAAGCTAAAACTTCAGCCTCTAATTGTTCAATAGTCATAAATTACCAAATCTCCCTATAGTACATTAATTATCATCAGCCATTCCCCATTATCACTATATTCTAAATCAAGGTATCTTCTTCGCGCCTTTGCTCCTTCCCATCTTTGCGCGAAACTTTAATCAAAATAAAGCATAATTAACCATTAACCATACAGAGAAAAAACACAATGAACAAACAACCCATCCGCGTCGGAGTCCTTGGTTTTGGTGGACTCGGCCAAGCAGCAGCAAAACTCCTCTCCAGCAAACGAGAAATGATCCTCGTAGCTGCCGCAGATCAAAAAGGATACGCTTACTCCACAGAAGGCTTAAACACCGATGCTTGCATCACCACCTACCAAAAACAAGGAACAGTCGGTTATTTAGAACCCTTTGGAACACTAAGCAATAACAGCATTCAAGACCTTATTCAAGCCACAGGTGACGCTGTAGATGGTTATTTCCTCGCCTTACCTAACCTTCCTAACGACTTTATCCCCAACGTCACCAAACAATTCATCCAAGCTGGTTGGCAAGGTGTATTAGTTGATGCCATCAAACGCACCAGCGCCGTAGAACAACTGTTAGCTATGAAAGACGAACTGCAAGCAGCAGGAATTACCTACATGACCGGTTGTGGTGCAACTCCTGGACTATTAACCGCCGCCGCCGCTTTAGCTGCCCAAAGTTACGCCGAAATTCACAATATTGTCATTACCTTTGGTGTGGGTATTGCTAACTGGGAAGCTTACCGCGCTACTGTCCGGGAAGATATTGGTCATATGCCTGGTTATAGTGTGGAAGCAGCTAGAGCGATGACTGATGCAGAGGTAGAAGCATTACTCGATAAAACCAACGGTGTGTTAACTTTGGAAAACATGGAACACGCCGATGATGTAATGTTAGAAATTGCCGGCATTTGTTCACGGGATAGAGTGACTGTTGGTGGTGTTGTTGATACCCGCAACCCCAAAAAGCCTTTAAGTACCAATGTGAAAATTACCGGACGCACCTTTGAGGGTAAAATTTCCACCCACACCTTTACATTAGGCGATGAAACCAGCATGGCTGCTAATGTGTGCGGTCCCGCTTTTGGTTATTTAAAAGCCGGTCAAGAATTACACCAAAGAGGTATTAAAGGTTTATTTACCGCAGCGGAAATTATGCCTAAATTTGTTAAATAGGTAATAGGTAATAGGTAATAGGTAATGGGTAACACTCTTCTCTGTCACCTGTCACCTGTCACCTGTCACCTATTCCCTAATATAAGATTCTTGATATTCTTCCTCTTCCAAAAAGGTTGGTGTTTGCATCACAAAAGGTAATTCTGCACCTATCAAACCTCTTTGAATCCGTTCAGATGTTTGATTAAAAACCACAAACAAAGGATATACTGTATTTGCACCTTCACTTAAAATATGACTATGACGAAATGGCATAATCCATTCGTATTCTTTATCTAAACAAACTTGACATTTACGCCATCTACCTAACAACTCGGAAAAGTCTTCATGGGGACGATGAATAAATAATAAAATTTCTACACCTGTTTTAATTTTCCATTCTGGATCACACATAATAATGGAAATATCACAAGGTAACTCCATTGTATGTGAAGTTTTAGCTTCAATATCGCGGATACGAACAATAGGTAAAGGAATAGTAATAACACTATCAGCAGGACGACGCAAACTAGGAATCATCTCCAAATAGGGACGATGTTTTTTTAGGAGAGCGATCGCCTCTAAGTGATTGCTATATTCTGCTAAACTAGCTTCATAAAGTGATTTTTGTACAGACATAATATTAATCAAAAATTCAACAACCCTGTTTGTTTATAGAGGGACTACTCTAGGAAAATTCAAAGTTTATCAGCTACAAGGTAAAAGAGTAAAGCTGAAAAATTTTTACTTTACTCTTATTTTTTGCATCCTCAAATAATTAGCATCAACATTTGTCGAATTACTATTGATGTTTACCTTGTGAATTTTACCTTTCTGCACAGATTAGAGCGATTCAAATACTTTAAACATCGGTAAATACATTGCCAGCAAAATTGTACCTACCATCCCCCCAAGCACTACAATCATGACTGGTTCTAAAATACTTGTTAAGGACTTAACTGCCTGTTCTACTTCATCTTCATAGAAATCGGCAACTTTCATTAACATTCCATCTAATTCACCAGTTTCTTCCCCAATCATCATCATTTGAATAGACATAGCAGGGAAGGCTTCGCTTTTGCTCAAAGCGGTACTAATCATTCCCCCCTCTTGAACTTCTTTCCGAGCATTATCAATGGCATTAGCAATAATTTGGTTGCCTGATGTATCCCGGACGATTTCTAAACAAGTAATGATAGGTACACCTGAACGGGTAAGAGAACCAAAGGTACGACTGAATCTAGCCACAGAAGACTTTTGAATTAAGTCACCAAATAAAGGAACTTTTAAAGCGATACGGTCAATGTTTTCTTTGCCATTAGGAGTTTTGTAATATAGCTTATAGGCAAAGTTTGCAGCCATAAAGCCGACAATAATTAACAAAGACCAATAACTGCGTAGGATTTTACTACAAGTCATCAAAAACTGAGTCAGGGCTGGTAGTTCTACCCCAATGTCTTCAAAAATATTGGCAAAAATGGGAATCAGAAAAACTGTCATCCCGACAAAGATAGCCGTTGCTAAAAAACCTACTACCAATGGATAGGACATAGCAGATTTAATCTGGTTTTGGAGTCTAGCCATATCTTCTAAAAGTTTAGCTAGACGATTTAGAACCTCATCCAATACACCACCGATTTCTCCGGCTTGTACCATACTCACATACAACCCATCAAAACACTCAGGATGCTTTCGCATAGAGTCGGAAAGGTTAACACCGGTTTGCACATCATTACTAATTTCAGTCAGAGCTTGTTTGAGTTTGGGATTACTGCACTGTTCTGACAATACACCTAAACTTCTCACAATTGCTACACCAGCATTAACTAAAGCAGCAAATTGACGAGAAAAAACCGCTTTGTCTTTAACAGTAACTTTGACGAAAGAATTCTGAATTTTTTCTAAATCAAAACGTGATGCTAAACTTTGAGCCTCTTTTAGCTCTTGAACAACGTAGCCTTTAGCTCTTAAATTAGTACGTGCATCCGCTAAGGAATCAGCAACAAATTTTGCAGTTCGAGATTGCCCTTGGGAGTCCCGAATACGGGCAGAGTAGGTTGGCATAATTTTAATTCACAATTAATAAATTGGTAATATTTGATTCTTAATTTATAGTTCATAATTCATAGTTCATAATTAAAATCATAATTACGAATTACGAATTATGTTCGCGTAGCGTACCGGAGGTACTATTACGAATTAGTTTTAACGCGCTCTTGCACCAGGTTTTGCACCTGCTGGTGGTGCTGTAGCACCAATTAAACGTTGGACTTCATCAGGTTTAGAAGTCTTAGACATCGCCGCTTCAAAAGAAATAGTGCCAGCTTTGTATAAATCAGCTAAAACTTTTTCTAGAGTTTGCATACCCAATTTACCTCCTGTTTGAATAGCAGAATAAATTTGGGCTGTTTTCCCTTCCCGAATCAGGTTAGAAATAGCCGGGGTAACAATCATAATTTCCTGAGCCATCATCCGCCCAAATTCACCTGGTTTGGGATCTTTTTTGGCTACTAAGGTTTGGCTGAAAACTGCAACTAAAGAGTTAGATAACTGTACACGTACCTGTGTTTGTCTGTCTGCGGGGAAAACGTCAATTACCCGGTCAACGGTTTGGGCAGCAGAACTTGTGTGTAGTGTACCAAAAACTAAGTGACCTGTTTCTGCGGCGGAAATTGCCAAAGAAATAGTTTCCAAGTCCCGCATTTCCCCTACCAGAATAATATCTGGATCTTCCCGTAAAGCAGCTTTCAAAGCATTCGCAAAACTTTTAGTATCTTCACCTAATTGACGTTGGTGAACTAAACTTTTGATTGGTTCATAAACAAACTCAACAGGGTCTTCAACAGTTAAAATATGTTCGGCTCTAGTCCGGTTAATTAAATCAATCATAGCCGCTAGGGTTGTCGTTTTCCCTGAACCTGTGGGGCCTGTTACTAAAATTAATCCTCTGGGTTTTTCAGACATTTCTCGAACAATATCTGGTAGACCTAATTTTTCAAAGTTAGGAATTTTAGAACTTAATGCTCGTAAACAAGCAGCATACGCACCACGTTCTTTATATACATTCACCCGAAAGCGAGCTAATCCTTTCACACCATAAGCACAATCTAATTCCCAGGTTTGTTCTAAGGTTTTGCGCTGGGTATTATTGAGCATACTAAAGATCAGTCTTTGACACTGATCTGCTGTTAATATCTCATCACCGATGGGAGTGAGCTTACCACTGATACGGAAGTAGGGGGGTAAACCTGCTTGCAGGTGCATATCCGAACCCCCCATATCAATTAACTGCTCCATCAAGTCTTCAATCATCATTTCCATAGTATTTTGCTCCAATTGAAAATTAATAAATAGGGAATTAGAAGTTCCATGAGTCAGGAGAGGATGTTTTGCTAATACCTGCTATGTCCTGAAACTAATCTTGAAAACGAGGTGTTAAACAGTAGGGACAATCTAACCATTCTGGTTGTAATGTGGCATCACAAGTTTTACAGGTCAAGCCACTTTTACGCTTGGCTTTTAATTCAGCTTCCAAACCTGTATCAGTGAATGTCACCCGTTCAACTTCTTCTAGGGTTGTTGCACCTTGACGGACTAAGTCAAGACTGTAAGCAAGTAAGGTTTTCATCCCTTCTTCCACAGCAACTTCCTTGATGCGTTCTGTGGGAGCTTCTTGGTTAATTAAGGTTTGTAAGTTTTCCGTAATCCGCATTACCTCATACACACCACAACGTCCCTTGTAGCCAATGCCACCACATTTAGGACAAACCTTTGTTTTACCTTCAGCTACTACTTCTGGGGATAGGGTATTGGGTTTATAAAAAGTGACAGCACCTTCTTGAGAAGCTGATAAACCATAGCGAGCTAATTGTTCAGAGGTGGGAGTGTAGGGAATACGACAATCTGAACAGACCCGGCGTACTAAACGTTGTGCTAACACACCAATGAGAGAACTAGAAACCATGAAAGGTTCAATTCCCATTTCTCCCAAACGAGCGATCGCCCCAGGAGCATCATTAGTGTGTAAGGTAGTTAATACTAAGTGACCTGTGAGTGCCGCTTCAATCGCTGTTTTCGCCGTTTCTTTATCCCGTGTTTCACCCACCAGTAACACATCAGGATCTTGTCTTAAAAATGCCCGCAGTGCGGTAGCAAAGTCCAGTCCCTTTTCCCGAATTACCTGTACTTGGGTCAGTCCCGGTAAACTGTACTCCACCGGATCTTCTACCGTACTAATATTAATTCCTGGATCATTTACTTCTGCTAAGGCAGAATACAACGAAGTCGTTTTACCAGAACCAGTCGGACCTGTTACTAAAATCAACCCAAAAGGTTTACTAACCATATCCTGGACGATTTTTAAAGTCACTGGATCGGTAATTAATTTATCAAGACCTAATTGGGTAGATGAGTTATCCAAAATCCGTAAACAGATTTTTTCCCCATAACGACTAGGTAGAGTATTAACCCGGAAGTCTACTTTTCTACCATCAAATACCCGACGAATACGACCATCTTGAGGTAAACGTCGTTCCGCAATATCTAAATTAGAGATAATTTTAAATCGAGCCGTCACCGCTGGGACAATGTGCTTAGGCATGGGTCGGATAGCTTCCGATTCACGTAATACCCCATCCTTCCGGAAACGAATGCGTAAGCTTTCTTCCTGGGGTTCAATGTGAATATCAGAGACACCATCTCGCAAAGCGACAAACAGAATTTTATTGGCAAGATTGATAATAGGCGCATCATCAGCATCCTTCATGGCTACTGTCAGATCCACCTCTGAATCTTCCGCAACTTCCTGAATCATGTCTTGATTCAGACTTTCGATATCCTGAGAAATGTCTGTTAATTTTTCTTGCTGTAACTTTTCTTGTTTAACAGCAAACTCATCTAGATATTGGTTAATTAACCGCTGGTAATCTTCTTGGGTAATTACCATCCGTTGTAAGGACAACCCCTGAGAACGTAAAATGCGACTGAGGTCATCACAGGCTTCCAGATTATCTGGATCAACCATCGCTACCAGGACATAAGGCGGGTTTTCTTGTTCCCGTTTGACCAGAGGTACTAAACGGTGACGACGACAAACATCTACTGGTATTAAATTTTCAATCAATTTTCCCACCGTTATATTGCCAACTTCGTTGACTTCGGGATCGATGGATTCAACACCGTATAGTATTTTTAGTTCAAATAAATGCTGCTTCTTGTATTCTCGCAGAAACTCAGGAGCGAGTTCTTTGCCAGTAATTGACTCCAATACATCTGTCAACATTTTGCCAGATTTACGGCTTTCAGCTAAAGCCTGTCTCATCTGTTCATTGTCAACATAGCCAGATTGCACCAACTTGTTGCCGAAAGGTGAAAACTCTGTTCTTGTGGTCAGAGCGGTACTGCGCCGTTGTGGTGATGAGTAAGTCATAAGCAATAGGTAGGGAATGCCTCTTGTTACATTATTCCCACACTGTAGTCAATAATTCTCATAGTCAGTGTATTAAATTTCAATTTTAAAATCTTTCTTCGTAAAAATTTTTATTGTCAACGGTCTCTGATATCAGTTTTTGTTCTCCCATGTTTTTTCTGCTATTTGACTACTGGCAGCAAAAAAACTAGGCTATTTTGTTCTCTGTTTGTCAAAATAAGGGGATAGTGACCTCGCTTTACGCAAAATTGCGGCTATAAAATCAACTTTAGCTGCAAACTGTTAACAGCAAACCGGGCAAAATACGTTAATCGTAGTATTTATTGCCATGGAGTCAGTCTAAAATCCACATTACACCTGTTTCTTTAGCAATATGTCAAACCTAAAATCTACAATTGCTTCAGGAACTGCCGTCAAAAGCATCTGGGATGAGTAGATAATGATGGATGAAAATAAACAAGTAAACAATACAAGCCAGCAACTGGGCGAACCAATAGAGGTAATGCAAGCAATGAATAGCGACTCCCCAGCCGAAATTAATTCTCATGAATCCGGTAACGAAGTGACTGAGCATGAGGTGACCGAAACCAATCTGTCGGGAGAACCTGTACTGACAGAAGAAAATACTGTCACTGCTGCACAAACAACGGAAGTAGATACGGCGGCTTTAGAACAACTAACTCAACAAATTGAGTCTCTGAAAATGCAACTGGAAGAGCGTAGCACTCAATATATGCGAATCGCCGCAGATTTTGAGAACTATCGCAAACGCGTCTCCAAAGAAAAAGAAGAGATGGACACACAGGTGAAGAGAAATACAATCATGGAATTGTTACCTGTTGTGGATAACTTTGAGCGAGCGCGGGCCCATCTCAAACCACAAAATGATGGCGAAATGACAATTCACAAAAGTTATCAAGGAGTTTATAAACAATTAGTGGATTGTCTAAAACGTTTAGGTGTATCGCCAATGCGTCCAGAAGGTCAGGAATTTGATCCTAACCTGCATGAAGCAGTAATGCGAGAACCCACTGATGAACATCAGGAAGGAACAGTATTAGAAGAGTTAGTACGTGGGTATTTCTTAGGCGATCGCATACTACGCCATGCCATGGTGAAGGTGGCTGCTCCCAAAGAAGATGGTGCTGTAGAACAGGAAGATGAACCCAGTGAGGAAAACGGCTAAGTTGTATTTCTTCCCCATGTTGACTGACAAATCGTAGATTCTGAGACAGTAATTACATTTGTCAAGAAGGATCAGGCTGTCAACTATTTGCTACTTGCTAAAGTTGATCAGCCCTTCCGTCAACGGGTTAAATCTCACAATCTGCTTTCTTATTACTAGCAAACATCTGTATAGTTTTATGTAATTTCATTTTTGACATCAGGATTTACTCAGAACATAATCTGAATTTATAGACCTGAACCAAAAATATAGTCTGCAAAAATCACGATAACAGCACTCACTAAAAATACTGACAGTATGGGAAAAGTTATTGGAATCGACTTAGGCACTACTAACAGTTGCGTTGCTGTTGTGGAAGGTGGTAAACCACTAGTAATTGCCAATTCTGAAGGGGGACGTACTACTCCCAGTATTGTTGGCTTTGGTAAAAGTGGCGATCTTTTAGTTGGTCAACTAGCCAAACGCCAATCTATCACCAATGCTGAAAACACGGTCTACAGTATCAAACGATTTATCGGTCGCCGTTGGGATGATACGCAATCAGAACGCACTCGTGTACCCTACAAATGTGTCAAGGGTCGAGATGATACCGTGGATGTAGAAATTCGTGGACGTAGTTATACACCTCAAGAAATTTCTTCGATGATCCTGCAAAAACTCAAGCAGGAAGCAGAAAACTTTTTGGGTGAAGAAGTGACTGAAGCTGTAATTACCGTACCCGCATATTTCACTGATGCCCAAAGACAAGCCACCAAGGATGCCGGTACTATTGCTGGCTTGAATGTATTGCGGATTATTAATGAACCAACAGCTGCGGCCTTGGCTTTTGGGTTAGACAAACAAGACCAAGAACAATTGATTTTAGTCTTTGACTTGGGAGGTGGTACTTTTGATGTCTCTATTCTGCAACTCGGAGATGGAGTCTTTGAAGTTAAAGCTACCAGTGGTAATAATCAACTAGGTGGAGATGACTTTGATAATGCGATTGTCCTGTGGATCTTAGAGCAGTTTCTACAAGAGGAAAAAATCAACCTGGCTGAAGATAAAATGGCTCTCCAACGTCTGCGGGAAGCAGCAGAAAAGGCTAAGGTGGAATTATCCAGTATGGTCAATACCTCCATTAATTTGCCATTTATCAGTGCTGATAAAAATGGACCAAAGCATCTGGAAATGGAACTGAGCCGTGCCAAATTTGAGGAACTTGCAGCCGATTTAATAGCCGCTACCATTGAGCCAATGATTCAAGCTCTCAAAGACGCTGACCTCAAAGCAGAGGATATTGACAGAATTATCTTGGTAGGTGGTTCAACCCGAATTCCCGCTGTCCAGAATGCAGTGATTGAATTCTACAATGGTAAAACTCCTGATCGTTCTATCAATCCTGACGAGGCAGTGGCTCTGGGTGCAGCGGTGCAAGCCGGTGTATTAGGTGGGGAAGTTGATACCCTACTGCTCTTAGATGTAACGCCCCTTTCTTTAGGTCTGGAAACTCTGGGAGAGGTATTTACGAAAATTATTGAACGGAATACAACTATTCCTACCAGCAAATCCCAGGTCTTTTCCACCGCTGTGGATGGACAAAATTCTGTGGAAATTCACGTTCTCCAAGGAGAACGGGCTATGGCACAAGATAACAAAACTCTGGGTAAGTTTCTATTAGCTGGTATTCCTCCGGCTCCCCGTGGTGTACCCCAAATTGAAGTAGCTTTTGATATTGATGTTAACGGTATTCTCAAGGTTTCGGCTCAAGATAAGGGTACAGGTAGGGAGCAAAGCATTCGCATTACGAATACAGGTGGTTTAAGTCAGGCAGAAGTAGAACGGATGCGACAACAAGCTGAGTTGTTTGCAGAAGAAGATAAAAAACGTAGAGAAATGATTGAACTGAAAAACCAAGCAGATAATCTTGTGTTTAGCTATAAATCTACGTTGAAGGAGAATGGCGAGTTTATCAGTGCAGAAATTAAAGTCTTGGCAGAGGAGAAATTAGCTAATCTCCAAACTGCTATGAATGACTCTAGTCTCTCCACGAAGGTATTTAAATCTATTTTAGAAGAATTCCAAAAAGCTCTATTCTCTATCGGAGAAGATGTTTACAACCGAGCTAATACTGTGCCTAACAGTCAATTACTGGAGGGTGAAGAAGACATTGAAGAGGAGCAAGTCCCAGAGATTTCCTTAACTTTTGTTGAAGAAAGTTCCACAACAGAAACATCCATACCACAATTCAATTTTGATTTTGATGAGGATAATACTGCTTCAACTGACTATGAACAGATAGACTAGGTGATGGGTGATGGGTAACAGGTAACAGGTAATGGGTAAAATAATTAACTTTCACACACCTTTAATCTTCCAGACTTCTAATTCCTGACTGCCTAAACCCGATTCCCAATTTCTGCAAAATCCTTGACTATAAATTCCGCCATACTAAATATGAAAAATAATGTATATGGTGGTTTTCCGCACTCAAGGGTACGGTTAGTCGCTCTATTTAACGGGACTATTTTTGTCTGTATAGGTATCACAATTGTAAAAGAGGCAAGTTAAATCGTCTCAATAGCGATACCAATAGATTTATTGATAAGTTCACTGTTTTTGTGCTTGACTACCCAATAAGCACTTGTTACCCAAAATTTGCCGTTGGTGTTGGTCAAAGGTACAATTAATTTTTAACAAAAATTAAGTTTTGTCTATATTCTTTTACCTGATTCGTTTAGGTAATTCTGCTTTCTTAGTTCTAACTTTTACCATTGCTCTATGGCCCGCGACTATTATGAAATTCTAGGTGTCTCTCGTGATGCCGACAAAGAGGAAATTAAACAGGCTTACCGCCGTCAGGCTCGAAAGTTTCACCCTGATGTGAACAAAGAACCTGGTGCTGAAGAAAGGTTTAAGGAAATCAACCGCGCTTATGAAGTGCTGTCTGAGCCAGATACCCGCGAACGTTACAACCGTTTTGGTGAAGCTGGGGTTTCTGGTGCTGCTGGTGCTGGCTTCCAAGATATGGGAGATATGGGCGGTTTTGCTGATATTTTTGAAAGTATTTTTAGTGGCTTTGCTGGGGGAATGGGTGGCCCTAGCCAACAGCGAAGACCTAATGCTCCCGCACGTGGGGATGATTTACGGCTAGACCTGAAGTTAGATTTTCAGGAAGCTGTATTTGGCGGTGAAAAGGAAATTCGCATTGCCCATTTAGAAACTTGTGAAGTTTGTAGTGGTTCTGGTGCTAAACCTGGAACTCGTCCCCGCACTTGTAGCACTTGTAGCGGTTCTGGTCAGGTAAGACGAGTGACTAGAACTCCTTTTGGTAGTTTTACTCAAGTGTCTACTTGTCCTACCTGTAATGGGACAGGTTCAGTAGTGGAGGATAAATGTGATGCCTGTGATGGTAGAGGGGCAAATCAAGTTACCAAGAAGCTGAAAATTACTATTCCAGCTGGGGTAGATAATGGTACACGTTTACGGATCTCCCAAGAAGGTGATGCTGGTCAACGGGGTGGACCACCAGGAGATTTATATGTTTACTTGTTTGTCAATGAGGATGAGGAATTTCACCGGGATGGTATTAATGTCCTTTCGGAAATCAAATTAAGCTACTTACAAGCTATTTTAGGTTGCCGTTTAGAGGTGAATACTGTAGATGGTCCGGTGGAGTTGATTGTGCCGGCGGGAACTCAACCTAATACGGTGATGAAATTGGAAAATCGCGGTGTTCCCCGGTTAGGAAACCCTGTGAGTAGGGGTGATCATTTACTCACCGTCTTAATTGATATTCCTACTAAGATCACCCCAGAGGAACGAGAGTTATTGGAAAAACTGGCTAAAATCAAAGGAGATAGAACTGGTAAGGGTGGTTTAGAAGGTTTTTTGGGAAGTTTATTTAAGTGATGAGTATATCTTCTTTGTTAGTTCCTGATGCTCAATTGGACTTGCGCGGTACTCCTTGTCCAATTAATTTTGTGAAGACAAAGTTACGTTTGGAACAAATGCCAGATGGAAGTTTGTTGGAAGTCTGGTTAGATGGGGGTGAACCGATTGAACAAGTTCCCGATAGTCTAACTATGGCAGGATTTCAGGTGGAAAAAATTACTGACTGTGCTGATTATTTTTCTCTGTTGGTACGTCGTCCTGTGACTGCTGCATGAAGGAAGATTCTATTTGTACTACTGGGGAGTTACTGGGTACGGTGTTAGCTGTACAGGCTAATTTTTACCGTGTGCAGTTAGATCAAGGGGTCAGGAGTCAGGAGGGGGGAACGGCCGTTCGCCCGTACAGGAGTCAGAAGTCAGAAATCATAGAAAGTGATTCTTTACTGTCACCTGTTCCCTCTCCCCCTCCCCCCACTCTCCTCTGTACTCGCAGAACTCGGTTAAAGAAAATCGGTCAGCAGGTGATGGTGGGCGATCGCGTGGTTGTGGAAGAACCTGACTGGAGTGGGAAACGGGGGGCAATATCTGATGTTTTACCCCGTCATAGTGAGTTAGATAGACCGGCGATCGCTAATGTTAATCAAATTCTGTTGGTTTTTGCTGTTGCTGATCCACCTTTAGAACCTTTCCAGTTAAGCAGATTTTTAATTAAGGCTGAATCTACGGGTGTAGATGTAATTCTGTGTCTCAATAAATGTGATTTAGTTTCCCTAGAGGAAAAACAGGAAATTAGCGATCGCCTCCAAAGTTGGGGATATAAACCAATTTTTATTAGTGTCCAAAATCACATTAATATTACCGAAGTTGCTAATTATTTAAACCATAAAATTACTGTGATTGCCGGGCCTTCTGGGGTGGGTAAGTCCAGTTTAATTAATATGTTAATTCCTGATGCTAATTTGCGGGTAGGGGAAGTTTCCGGTAAATTAGCCCGTGGTCGTCATACTACCCGTCATACAGAATTATTTGAAATGCCCAATGGTGGTTTGTTAGCTGATACTCCGGGTTTTAATCAACCTGATTTGAATTGTACTCCAGAGGAATTAATCTATTATTTCCCAGAAGCTAGAAAGCTGTTAGAAAATGGAAGTTGTCGGTTTACTGATTGTTTACATCGGGATGAACCGGGTTGTGTGGTGGGTGATGACTGGGAAAGATACGAACATTATTTGGAATTTTTAAATGATGCAATATCCTATCAAACTTTTTTGAAGGAACAATCTGATCCTGAGTCTACTTTGAAATTAAAAAGTAAAAAAGGTCAAAATCAATATGAACCTAAGTTAGAAACTAAAAAATATCGTCGGGTTTCTCGTCGGGTACAAGTGCAAAATTTACAAGATTTGGATTTAGAGGGTGAGGAGTAGTTTTATCTTTTTTATAGCAGGTAACAGGTGCTAAGTACCCAAGCAAAATTAATTTAACATATTGAGTGAAAACAAAAACGTCTATATTCCTTAGCTGTTCCCTGTTCCCTCTCCCAAATATAAAATTTATTTTGCACGACTACTTATCGTTGATATCCTAATATTGCCAACCCTTGAAAGAGTGAAAATGAGGAGAAGTAAAGTTAATCTGACAAAAGACAATTTTTATGATAGCCTAAGTTTATTATTAACAGAATGTATTCCTATGTCTAAATCAATTAATATTAACGAAGCAAAAGATCAACTTCTTCAATTGCCGAAACAGTTAGAAAATGAATCGGCAATTATTATTACAAATGAAGAATTACCAGTAATGGTAGCCATTAGTTATGATCAGTATATTTCTATGTTAGAAACTATGGATATCTTATCTGATCCAGAATTTAAAGAACAATTAATAGCTGGGATTAAGGAAGACCAACAAGATCAAAGAGTAAGTTGGTCAGATGCAATGAATGAATTAGAATGGTAAATTATGGAATATGAAATTGAGTTTATTCCTTTAGCTATTAAGTTACTGAAAAAAGTCAAAGATCAACGAGAACAAAAAGCACTTCGTCAAAAAATAGAAAAACTCAAAATAGAACCAGAAAAACAGGGTAAAGCTCTAACAGGTCAGTTTCAAGGTTATCGTAGTGTCAGGGCAGTTGGTCAACGCTATCGTATTATTTATCGAATTGATCAAGATAGAATTATTGTGGTTATTGTTGGTGTGGGAATGCGTCGAGAGTGTGATAGACAAGATATTTATAAAGTTCTAGAAACTGAGTTAGAAGAAGAATAATCAGTTACAGCAAGGAATAGTCCTGAACGTCTTTTAGCATCAAGCTTTGTGAATGAAATTTGTACATCATTTACAAAAGAATTAATCACAACTTTTTTCATCAACATTAACCATTTGTTTTAACTCTTTTTGTAAATAACTTTCGGATATACGAAACTATTCTGTATAGTCCTTCCGTGAAGGGTGGTTATACGGAAAATCCGGTATAATATCCGAGTGAGCATATAAAGTAAATTATGCAAAAGTTACAGTTGCCAGAGTATACCGAAGAAGAAGCTCTTTCATGGATTCTTACTAATCTCCGAAATCCAAGACGTGATCCGATTAGTCGTCCTGACTATGGAAACGACTTATACATTCCGAATGTAATTTTGGACTGTCTTAAAGAAGTCCAAGCACAATGGCACAAGCAAAATCCCAGAAGTAGCCAAGATGTAGGCCCTATCTCTTTTGAAATGGACACTCAAACAAACTCTACACCTTTCTATGATGCAGCATGGAGTTTGTGTACACGGGGAATTTTGCGTCCGGGTGTAATATATCCACAGCGACAGTTTGAGTATATAGGAATTATTGGGGCAGGGTTTAACCTAACGCCTTATGGAAAGCGGTGGTTAAATCAAACCAGTGGTTATGAGTGTATTCCTTCTGAGTATGGACGCTTTTCTCAATTACTGGCTGGATATGCTCATAGATTTGGAACAGGTTATCATTTCAGAAGCCAAGAAGCTGTTAGCTGTTATCGTGTTCATACCTATCTCGCTTGTTGCGTAATGTGTGGTGCTGCTTCAGAATCAATTCTTCTGGCTTTAGCAATTGCTAAAACTGGTGATGAAGAGCGTGTTTTAAGAGATTATGGAACTGCAACAGGGAGAACTAAAATTGAAAAACTATTATTGAGTCAGCAAAATAGTTACGTTTATCAAGAATTACCTAATTACACTAGTCTATTGAAGTATTGGCGTGATGATGCAGCACATGGTGCTGAACAAGGGTTGGATAAATTAACAAATATCAACTCCCAGCCAACTAACAATTCGGGTGTATGACATGATAAAAATTGATTATTCATCTTTGATGATAAAGCGATAGCCCTGATTTTTCCTCAAGAGCGATCGCTTGATTTTAATTCCAATAGATTATGTTGAGAACGGAAAGCTCTTTCTCAATCCTGAGCAACGGCTTTTTGATATAATTGTGAAAACAAGCAGGGCATTTTCTGTTGGGAGAGATAGTCCCGAATCCTCATTTTAATGTTTCTTGTATTGCTATTTCTAACAACTCATCCAGAGAAATTCCCGCTGCTTTGGCCGTAGATGCAATTACACTTGTAGGTGCAAAAGAACAATATAAACCAGCTTCTAAAAAATAAGGTTCTCCATTCGGATCAATCCGAAAATCAAATAAACTATAATGACGACATCCTAATGCTTGATGGCATTTTTTAGCTACTGCTTGCACTTTTTCAGTAATAGGATCATTAATATCTACAATCCAAGATTTCACGCCATCTTTAGCAGCATAATCTAAATTACCATCATCCCCTTGTTTGAGTTTATCAGCATAACTACGAATGGGTTTATTTTCAGAGTCCACTAGATATTCTTCCAGTGGTAAACCTATTAACTCCCCATCCTTAACTAAAACACCACATCTAACTTCTCTACCCAGTTCAATGTACTTTTCTACTATTACTTCCTCTGCATATTTAAAAGCTTCCTTTAAAGCAGTTTCATATTCAGCAGCATCTTTAACTAAAGCTATTCCTAAAGAATTATCAGCATTTGCTGGTTTAACAATAACTGGAGGTTGAATAGTAGGAACATCTCCAGCACGCAAAACTTCCCCATCAGGAACTTTTACCCCCGCAGCAGCTACAATAGCTTTAGCTTTAGCTTTATGTGCTGTTAAAGCCATCAAATCTGGGGTATTACCTATGTAGGGAATTTTCAGCAGATCCAAAATAGCACGGTAGTGGGTCATTCCCGGAATACAAAACATTTGTGGTAACACCAGATCAATATTTTGCGCTATCAGAAAATCCATAGCTTGAGATAGCTGCATAGGTTGACTGTTAGCAATATCTTCAGGACTGAAGGAAGCTGGAAATCTCCACTGACTATCAGGTGTGATATATGCAATCAAAATATCATAGTATGATTGATTTGCGATCGCCTTGATAGAATCTTCAGCATAAAGACGTGATAAATTACAGTAAAAATCACTTTCCGCTGAACCAGTTAAGTAAAGAATACGTAGTTTTGACATAGTTTTTTAGATTTTTTAAAAGTTCCCAATTTACAAAGTTTTTAAAACACTAATTACCAATTACCTAATCTCCACCAATTTCCACTAACTTACCAATATTAAAATCTATTTTTACCCAACCTTTAAATTTCAAAAGATTCTGGATTAACAACAAAGTAATTTGCCAATGATGCACCATTAAAAATGGAAAAGGATCATCTTTTTGCAGCATTGCATCTTTACCTTTAGTAACTTTAATAATCCAATATTTTAAATCACTAAAAGACCTAATTCCCGTCAATCTCCATAGTTCATGATATAACCAATAAGTTGGTTTACTTGTCGGTAAAGGTTCTATATGTGGTTGATTTTTACCAGGTTCTAAATAAGCATCTGCTAACCCTGGATGATCATGAAACATAGTAATTGCAGTATGGGTTCTAGGGTTACATTCTATTGGGTAAACCTGACCATCTGCTGTTTGAATAAAATCAAAAGAAATCTGTCCGGTTAAATTTAAATCTTTGACGAATTTTTGTACCCATTGCAAAATTTCTGGGTTATCAACCTGTTGATAATTAACTTGAAAAGGAGAAGATTGAGAACAGCAATGTAAACGAATTTCCCCATCTCTAACTGTACTGTGGGTACAATATTCTTGACCTTTAATAAACTCCTGCATTACCCAAGGTCTTTCTTTACTAATGGGTAATTCTTTTACATATTCATCCATTCCCTCACAGGGAAATTTCGTCATATCCAAACGAGTTACAGAATCATATTGAATACTTTTGATAATGTATGGATTTTGCTCTTTTGAAAAATCAAAGTTGAGAATTTCTTCAGGGGAATTGATTAAAAATGCTTTGGGTGCTGTTAAACCTAAAATCCGCGCTTGTTCACACAAACTAAATTTATCATCTAATGTTTTGGTCATTTCTGGATCGAAATGAAACACTTCACAATAAGGTGATAAAACTGGTTTTGCTAAGGAATCATAATAACTTGCAACAGGACTAGAAACGGGAATAAATACATCTATTTTTTCTTGTTTTACTATATTTAATAATCCTTGAATATATCCTTCTGGATTTTTTTCTGGTGCAGGTACTGTGAAGAATTTAGAAACTGCATTAGAAAACTGATGTCCTGATAACCAATATTTATGGGTTTCTACCATAAATACTTTATGTCCTGCGCGATGAAATGACCTTGCAAGTTGTAATGATTTTGTCATTTTTCCCCCAGTTAATAGGATTTTTTTGGGTTTTTCGCAGGTGATTTTTTTCTGAAATGGTAGGGTGATGATGTTGGTAAGTAATGCGGTGATGACTAGGGTGAGGTTGATAGGGAACATTAGGAGGAGTAATGTTAATGTTCCTATGTTTTGAAGTAGGGATTTTATTTTTTTCATGTTTTTTATTGAACCACGAAGGAAGGAAGAGAGCGTTCACCGAAGGTATTCCCATTCGCGTAGCGTCCCGTAGGGATAGGGTAGGTAAGAGGTTTGAGAGAGTTTTTATGTGGGAGTTTGTTATTTATTGCTTGAGTTTTTAAACTGATAACTAATGACGAAGAATTTACTTTCTTTTGATGATTGTTAAACCATCTCTTAATGGTAATATGACTTGTTCTACTCTGGGATCTTGGGTGACTGTTTGATTAAATTTCGCTATTGCTTCTCCGTTTGCTGTTCTTTTTTCTGGTGGTAAGTATGGTTGTCCTTGTAATAAGGTGTTGTCTACACAAATAAATCCATCTTTTGCTAATAGGTCGGTTTCTATCAGCAGGTTGAAATAATCAACATACCCACCTTTATCAGCATCTATGAATACTAAATCAAATGTTTGTTTAGCATCAATTAATTCTTTAAGTGTTTCTATTGCAGGTGCGGTTTTAACTTTTATTTTTTTACCATGTTCAGATATTTTAAAACATTTTTTCGCAAATTCTGAGACATATTCATCTACTTCACAGGCAATTATATCACCATCTGCTGGTAATGCTTCTGCCATTGCTAAAGCAGAATATCCGGTAAACATTCCAATTTCTAAAATCCGTTTTGCTTTAGTCATGGACACAAACATTTTTAAAGTTTGTCCTTCAATATGACCAGATAACATTTCTTGTTCTAATTGACGGACTGTTTCACCATCATCAAATCTTTGACTCCAATCTTCAGCAGCACTTTTTTCTGATAATGCTTTTAATTCCGGAGATTCATTTGTGGTATTTTCCTCTAAATAAGGATCTATTCCCGCAGCTAATTCATAAACTTTTTGCAGAGAAACTGCAAGTTCAGGTGATATATTTTCCTGTTTAGCTAGTTTTAAAGTTGTTTCCAATTCTTCAACTAAAATACCCAAGGGTGTAACAGGCCGAGGTTGATTAATCTTTGTAAGTGTTTCAGTCATTTGATTTGAGATTATAGATTTACAAAAAGTTCTAACACCCAACAAAAGACACCAAAAAATCAAGAGAAAAAATTATCATTCTTCTTCCTCTGCGTTCTCTGCGTCTCTGCGTGAAATAAAAAAAGTCATGCTACCAACAAAAACCTTATGAACAACTTTTTGCTGATAGCTGACCACCGATAACTGATTTACTCCAAACCCAAATCACTTAGATACATTTCTTCCCCTGCACCTTGATTTGTTAATGTTTGACACACAGCTTTATGTGCTGCTACCGCTGTTTCTAATAATTCTGGGGGGACTTCTTGGATGTAATCACAAGCACCAATACCACCTCTAGGAACGGGGGCCCATAGTCCACCATCTCCCCGCTTCCGACGCATATTTTTTTGTCCTTCGATCATGATATCCATGTCTTCAAGGACGGGATGATAAACTGTTAAACCCAAAGACTGACATAATGCGATAATGCGATCGCGGTCTTCTGATTTTAACCAATTCATCTCTACCGCTAAGGTTGCACCAAAAGCCATTCCTGTTGTCACCGCATGACCGTGCATCATTTTCACCGCAGGTTCAAACCGAGGACTCCAAGTATGTCCATAAGCATGAGGACGATCTTGATAAGTCTCGAACATATTTGTTCCCTCATGTTTCATGTAGGAAAACAAAGCACGATAAATAATTTCGTCGGCAATTTCCGCTAGTTTCTCATCTGCGTCTATAGTCGCAAAATGAGTTTCTATTAACCGGGGTCCGTACTTCTCTAACAATTCAAATAGGACTGGATCATCAGTCACGGCCATTTTGATAATTTCTGCCATCCCGTTCCGAATATGACCAGTTGCTAAGGTACGGAAGAAACTCCGGTCTACTAAGGTCAATACAGGGGGATGATATGCACCAATACTATTTTTGAACTGTTTTCCGTTGGTACAGGTACGGGGTGAAGGCCCAGCATCAATGGCTGCAACTACGGTTGTTCCCACCATAATATAAGGTGTACGACGGTGTTGTAAAGAACAAGCTAAACCAGCAACATCACTTAAAACACCACCACCAATAATTAATACGGGTTCGTTGCGGGAAACATCACAACCATCTTTACCTAAAAACCCTAAAATTTTATGTACTGTTTCTGGGGTTTTATCTGCTTCCCAAGCTCGAAAAGCCATTATTTCTAATGGTATTTCATGAGCATCAAAATATTTACGAACCTGCTCACCATACAATTCATTTACTGTCTGGTCTATGACTGCAACACAGCGGCCACGACTATTGTATATGTTAGCTAAGGTCTCGTTTCCTGGTTGAAATACTCCTTCTATTACCTTTACTTCTGCTGTCAAGGTAAAAGTAGCGGAAACTTCAAAGGAACGTCCATCTTTTTTATGCGCTATTTCCCCCGAACCTGTGTACCACTGGGATGTGAGATATTTTTCCCCATGGGTAAGTCTAATGGTATCGTCTTCTACTTGACTGGCTAATTCTTCCGAATCTACAAGCAACTTCTCTGAGATTTCTGGGTTTTGTAATATGCTTTGTGGTGTCATGTTAACAGGCCTTATTCTGATTGTTGGTATTTGTGAATATGGAGTGGAAAAAATTGCTGTTCTGAACCGAAATCAATTTGAACAGGTCTTTTTTTGCAAAAATCTTGACAAAATTACCAGGATGAGACCGTCTTTTTGTTTTGACAGGATCTTCTTTACCAACCAGTCGGCTGGAAAGCTTATCTACTCACACCGTTACTGAGAATGTGACAAAATATGAACTTCTCTAAGTCTGGTGCGGTGGATCGTGAGTAAATCTTTAGATTTGTTTAATGTTCTTAACAAAGAGTAACACTTTGTTTTTACTTATGGTTTATATCAACCTTATATATTTATTAAATTAATGTAAAATTACTCAATCCAAGAAAATTCTATTATATTTAGTGATATAGATACTTGCTAAATACTATTTATTGTGGTAGACAATGCAAGCATTATTAGGTAAATAAGCATAATTACTTGGGATAGCTTAATGACAAGTATCTAAGTTCAGATGTTTTGTAATCAAAACACTTGTAGAGCTTGAATAATAAAACTTCCTTCACGATCCCGATATCATCTTAAAATATTGTTAATTTCTGCCCAATTCTCGACCTTCAATTTAGAACCTACCCGAAACTATTATGGCTATAGGCTACGTCGCACTTGTACTTCACGCACATTTACCCTTCGTTCGTCACCCAGAAAGTGACTACGTGCTGGAAGAAGAATGGCTTTATGAAGCCATTACAGAAACATACATTCCTTTATTGAAAGTATTTGAAGGCTTAAAACGAGATGGCATAGACTTTAAAATCACTATGAGTATGACACCGCCCCTGGTGTCTATGTTGCGTGATCCTTTGCTGCAAGAACGTTATGATGCTCACCTTTCCCAGTTGGAAGAACTGATAGAACTGGAAGCAGAACGCAATGTTCACAACGGCCATATGCTTTATCTGGCCGAACATTACGCCACAGAATTTAATGAAGCTCGTCAGGTTTGGGAAAAATACAATGGTGATTTGGTTACAGCCTTTAAGGAATACCAAGATAGTAACAATCTAGAAATTATTACTTGTGGTGCTACCCACGGCTATATGCCATTGATGAAAATGTATCCCCAAGCAGTTTGGGCGCAAATTCAGGTAGCTTGTGAACATTACGAGGAAACTTTTGGTCAAGCACCTAGAGGTATTTGGTTGCCAGAATGCGCTTACTATGAGGGTTTAGAGCGAATGCTGGCAGATGCTGGTTTACGCTATTTCCTCACAGATGGACATGGGATTTTATATGCTCGTCCTCGTCCTCGTTTTGGTACTTATGCCCCCATTTTTACAGAACCAGGTGTAGCTGCTTTTGGGCGAGATCATGAATCTTCTCAACAGGTATGGTCTTCAGAAGTCGGTTATCCTGGGGCGGCAGAATACCGGGAATTCTACAAGGATTTGGGCTGGGAAGCTGAATATGAATATATTAAGCCCTACATCATGCCCAACGGACAACGTAAAAATACTGGTATTAAGTATCATAAAATTACTGGACGTGGTTTAGGACTTTCTGATAAAGCTTTGTATGATCCTTATTGGGCAAGGGAAAAGGCAGCGGAACACTCTGCTAATTTTATGTATAATCGGGAACGACAAGCAGAGCATCTCCATGGAGTAATGGGAAGGCCGCCGATTATTGTGTCTCCCTATGATGCAGAGTTATTTGGTCACTGGTGGTATGAAGGCCCTTGGTTTATTGATTACCTATTCCGTAAATCTTGGTATGACCAAAGCACTTATGAAATGACTCATTTAGCTGATTATTTGCGGGTTAATCCAAGTCAACAGGTCTGTCGTCCTTCCCAGTCTAGTTGGGGTTATAAGGGTTTCCATGAATATTGGTTGAATGAAACTAATGCTTGGATTTATCCCCATTTGCACAAGGCTGCGGAACGAATGATCGAGATTTCCCAGTTAGAACCAGAGGATGAGTTACAGTGGAAGGCTTTAAACCAAGCAGCGCGGGAGTTATTGTTAGCTCAATCTTCTGACTGGGCGTTTATTATGCGAACGGGAACAATGGTTCCTTATGCGGTGAGAAGAACGCGATCGCACTTAATGCGGTTTAATAAATTGTATGAAGATGTGAAGGTTGGCAAGGTGGATAGCGGTTGGTTGGAAAAAGTAGAGTTGATGGATAACATTTTCCCCAACATTAATTATCGTGTTTATCGGCCCGTCTAGTTTTCCTTTAAAAACAGTCAAAACCCCCAGTAACGGTACTGGGGGTTATTTTGATCAAGATTGGATTTATATCCATCTAAATACTATTGAGCCAAATTGCTACTAGCGTAAGCATCCATTCTATATGCAGGAGTGCGATCGCTATAATTTATTTCCTTACCTGTAATCGCCTTAGCTAGTTTAGCAAAAGATTCAGAACGCCAGTTACGTTCGTGGATGGGTTTACTTTGCTCACCCATGAAGTAAGCCAAAGAACCAATGGTAGAAACTGCAACCCAGCCTACAACCAATAATGTAATTAAGATAACCATATTTGAACCTCGTTTTTTGTTTTAACTTTCTTTGCCTTATGTAAATCAATGTAACAGATTTTTACAAAAAATGTCAAATGCTCCCCAGTTGTGCTAACCGATGGGTTAAGTAGGGTATTCCACACTGGTAGGTGCTATGTAGGACTGACTGGAAAAGACTAAAACCTTGATATATAGCAGGTGACAGTGCTATGAGCCTTTAGGTTTAGTTGATGTCCTAACAGCCTTTTCCGTTGATATATCAAAATTATGCAAGGGATTTGGAATAGTTTGTTTATTTACGTCGTGCTGTAATAGTTTTTCTTAATTAAGAATTAGGAATTATCTTAACCTTAACGCCATCCTAACCATCGTAAACAAGGAACAACTAAATAGTAACTGAAACTTAAACAAAGACTAATTAAAACACCAATAAATCCAAAAAAAGCGATGTGATGAAATAAATAAAAGACACTTGGTTGACTGGAAAAATTAAGTAAGGGAATATCAATTCCTAAATGTATTAAAGCTGCGACAATATTAGCAGTACCAAATGCTGTGATAAAAGCATAAGCAATGTAATGTGTCCGCAGACCTAAACCTAAAGTTAGTAAGAAAACTGAAATTAATATCCAGGCAATTAACCCTTCCGGACTATCTTCTGGTTTAATAAATTGACAAACCATCCAACCTAAACTATAGCTGATTACACCCATAAGTGCTGCTATAAGAAATCTGCGTTTTTGACCAAAACTACCAGATATAGTAATTCCCCAAGCAGTACCTAAACCAGCAACTCCATAAATAATGATTTCTTGAGGATAAGAAGTTTGAAAAGATGGAATTAATTCGGGTAATTTAACTGTAATAAATTCTGCCAGAAAAGAACCTAATTTAGTTTCATAAGCCAGTAGAAAACCTATTAAAGTTCCTATAGTAGAACCTATCCAAACTAAAATCGTGGCCCAAAGAGTTGAGAAACAAGCAAATAAAAATCTGAAAATTATTTGTACTGTTAACAGAGTAGTGCTACCGACTGCTTGGGTAAATTGTACACAGCTTTGAATAATACTATTTTTGAGTTGAATAAATAATCTGGGTTGTGATCTTCTAAAAGGTGTTTTGGGGGCAATTTTTAATAAACGTTTTTGAATTATAGCTGCATGGGCTGGACGAGATCGCACTTCCGTCTGGATCATTTCATCTAATAAATCTGCCAAATCGGAATTAACATGACAATAATTACGCCACTTTAATTCTCCGGTAATAGCATCTTCTAATTCTTGGGGATGTTTACCTGTGAGTAATTCAATAATTGTTCTTCCTAGAGCGTAAAAATCAGCCGCAGGCCCAACATTACCACCAACAATTTGTTCTGGAGGACTGTAACCAGAAGAAAATAGACGGGTAGAAGAACTTGGCGATCGCAATATTGCTCCACTAAATTGTTTAGCTCCACCAAAATCAATTAATACTAATTGTTCTGTTTGCATCGCTGCATTTGTTGAAGGGTTACGCAGCATTAGATTAGAAGGTTTGATATCTCGATGAATAATTTGGCGTTTATGTAATTCTTGTAAGATTTTGACAGCTTGAGTAAACCAATTTAACACCAAATCTTCTGGACATCCTTGGGGGTAATTTCTTCTAATTTCTTCCAAATTTTGCCCATCAATTTTTTCCATCACCAGACAGGCCAACAGGTGTTGTTTCGGATTGGTTAAATTGACTTGAAAATACCCATCTGGATCAACTTCAGGTACACCAGGATTACGGAAACTACTTAATACCTCAGCTTCTTGAATAAATAATTCTAAGGCTTTGGGAGAATTTTCCACTAGCACCTTTAGCACCTTTTCTGTTTGGGTTTTTGCATCCCAAACTGTGTAAATTTGAGCAAAACCTCCTGAACCTAAAGCTTGAAGGGGGTAATAACGGTCTTGCAGCTGTAACTGAGTGCCACAGCTGTTACAGAATTTGTTTCCCCCAGGTTGGGGATAGGGACGTTGGCAGTTAGGATTTATGCAGTTAACCGCACTCTGATTTATCTGGAACAAAACCACAAAAATACAAAGGCTGAATTGATTTTAACGCCTATTTTGTTTTCTTTTCTCAATCTCAGCCTCTGCTTCCGTAAATTTTTGCAAGGTTTGTTGTGGTTTGGGTTGAAAATAAATAGGAGGTAGGGGTAAATGAATAACCCAATCACCAACTTACTTAAGTTGTGTACTCGGCGTTAATTTTTACGTAGTCGTAACTCAAGTCACAACCCCAAGCTTTACCAGTACCGTTACCATTACCGATATTTACGGAAATTAAGACTGTATCTTCTTTCATGTAAGCACCTGCGGCGGCTTGTTTTAAATATCCACTCACAGCGGCTTTATCAAAAGGTAAAGGTTGTCCATTTTCCATGAGCAGAAAGTTGCCCATTTTAATTTGCAGATTGTCCTGTTCAAAGGGAACTCCGGCACGGCCAGCAGCACCGGCTATTCGGCCCCAGTTGGGATCACGTCCGAAAATTGCTGATTTGACTAAGGAAGATCCGGCGATGGTTTTGGCAATTTGTCGGGCTGCGGTTTCGTCGTTTGCACCTGTGACTTGTACTTCTACTAAACAGGTTGCACCTTCGCCATCACGGGCGATCGCCTTGGCTAAATGCTGACAAACTGCTGTCAACATAGCTTCTAATTTTTCTGCCTCTGGACCAATTTCTGTAATAGCTGGGGTGCGAGACTCTCCATTGGCCAAGGCAATTAAACAATCATTGGTGCTAGTATCTCCATCAACTGTAATGGAATTAAAGCTTCTATCTGCTGCTCTGGCTAACATTTGTTGCCACAGGGTAGGTGAAACTGACGCATCACAGGTAACAAATGCCAGCATGGTGGCCATGTTGGGGTGGATCATCCCTGAACCTTTAGCAATGCCGCCAATTCGCACCGGGCGATCGTTGATGGTTGTTTCTAAGGCGATAGATTTTGTGACTAAATCTGTAGTCACAATTGCTCCCGCTGCCGCATCTGAACCCTCGGTTGAAAGAGCCGCTACCACCTTGGGAATACCATCTCGTAGAGCATCCATTTTAATTCTTTGACCAATTACCCCAGTGGAAGCTAGTAAAATTGATTCCGGGGAAATACCTAATTCCTTTGCTAATAGGTCAGCGCTTTCTAGGGTATCTTTTACTCCTTGACTGCCAGTAGCTGCATTGGCTTGACCAGCGTTACACAATATCGCTCTAGCACTGTGTTTAGCTTGTAAACGTTGACGGCAATAATCTACACAAGCGGCTCTAACTTGGCTAGTGGTAAATACGCCGGCTGCGATCGCATCTACATCTGATAATATCAAGGCTAAATCTGGCAGTCCTGATGGTTTAAGTCCAGCTTTAATTCCAGCTGCACGATATCCCCTCGCTGCTGTCACACCACCTGTAATTTCTTTCCAGTCTCCCATAGTTCACCCCATCGGGTAGATATTTAGTATTTATCGTTATTGTGAGTTTATCTGTTGATTGTCATCTTGCACCAGACAACTGGTGATGGTTTTTTAGGTTAGGGATGACAGTATGAATAAATAACTGTAATATTACTAAGTTTAAAATATAACTATGATCAAACTAAAAAAGAGAGCTACTAATATAGCTCTCCAAATCATCAGGGTGCATCTACTTATCACACTATAACATTTTTGGCTTAGGGGGTGAAACCCCTTTTTAGATTTTTTTGATGAAAATTACCAAACTTTTCTGAGTTTTTGAGTGTTTCAAGTTACAGTTTGAGTTAATATTTTGTCAAGCTGATTTTCAGGATTTAATCACAACAACATAATTGCTAGATTAAGCATATATAAACATATAGCATAGTTGTTTAATTCAGACATCGTATAAAAAATAATGTAAAATATACCCTGGCTTCTATTTAATATGCTGATAAATTATTCAAATTGGAGTTTTGAATTGATTACAAAATAAGAAATGTAATCAGAAATTAATAGTTGAGTATGTGTGAGTAAAAACCAGAGTTAATTTATATCGTTCAGTTTCTCAATAAGTGTGGTAGAAAATGCTAGACCTACGAGATTATCATGGTTCTAAACCTTAATTTTCGCAATAAATAAAATGAAGTTTAATATCTAATTTTATAGAAAAGACAATAGTCAAGAGAATTGATGGCAATAAATTCTGCAAACAACCATTCTAACATTAATAAGCACCAAAATTTTGCCAGCAACTAAAATATCATCGTTAGATTTTGAGTGAAGGAAATGTTATAAGTTTGTATGTAGGTGATCAAAATAAAGACAAACCAAATTTATGAACGCTAATTACAGCAAATTGTTGACCAAAATCACAGGTATAGTAGGATTGACAGGAGTTAGCCTCTTAACTACTTTACCTATCCACGCAGAAGAAATCAGAAATACTGAGCAGAAGAATGAGATATTCTTAGCACAGTCTATGGACAATGGCATACTCAATCCTAGACCAAGCATTTTCAACGAACCTCCTTATAACCGTGGTGAGAGACCCAGTGTAACTCCAACTCCAGCTACTCAACCCATGGAAAAACCAACCCAAGCAACAGAAACTCAAAATGTACTAGAAGTAGCTAAATCAGCGGGTTCTTTTACAATTCTAGTTAAAGCTTTAGAAGCAGCTGGACTAACAGAAGTATTGGGAGGAGATGGTCCTTTTACAGTTTTTGCTCCCACAGACCAGGCTTTTGCTAAATTACCACAAGATGCACTAATGGATTTGTTAAAGCCACAAAATAAAGAAGTTTTAGTCAAGATTTTAACTTATCATGTTATCCCTGGTAAGGTCATGTCCGGTGATTTAAAAGCAGGTCCAGTAACTAGCGTACAAGGTGATCCGATAAATGTAAAAATCAACTCTGGTCGAGATGTATTTGTGAATGATGGTCAAGTAATTAAAGGAGATATTCCTGCTAGTAACGGTGTGATTCATGTAATTGATAATGTGATTTTGCCTCCTAGCTTGTAGACTTGATATAAATTGATATAATTAGCCTCTTGTAGATAAATCAATTATTTGTTTATCTGCAAGGGGTTATTTTTTCATAATTTATGTACAAATCAAATCATAATTGTAGAAAATTGAGTTACATTAAATGTAAAAACAATCCGTTATAAGTAGTCGTGCAAAATAAATTTCATATTTAGGGAAGGTGACAGGTGACAGACAAGAGATACAGAGATTTCTATTGTTTTCCCAAATGTGCAATTAATTTTGCCCAGGTACTTAGATAAATATTGGGATTTGGGTCTTTTGAGGGTTTAGCATTGCTAAACCCCTAAAAAAGTGAAATCAAAAAGTCATGAAATTACTTGGATCTAGCCGCAGTCTTACCATCAACAGATTTTATTTCTGCCAGTAGCTGTGACATCAAAGGCTCTAATTTTTTCGCTGTTTGCTCTTGTTGTTCTAAATTCTGTTGCAGAAGTTGTACAATTTGGCTTTTACCCATCTTTTCCGCACCTTTAATTAAACAGTGATAAAAGGCAATTTCTAGATGTTCAATAATTAACTGTCCACCAGCTATTCCTGGTTCGATAAGTTCCTGGTGATCAGCCGTAAGTAGCATAGATTTTTGACAATCACTAATCAAGCCAACCGCCGCATCACAAGTAATTCTCTGTGGTTCTTCTCCTAGAAGTTCAAACACCTGTTCTAAATTTCTGACTTGTTGTTCAGTTTCTCGAATATGGTTCTCTAATGTTGATCTTAACTGTTTATTTTGACAACATTGAACCATCATCTGTTGTGATTCTAAAAAGCGATTTTCCGCATCATAAACCATGCTAATTGCATAGGTAAACTTATCTGATAAAGTAGAGAGTTTTTTGATTCCCGGACGTTCACTAAGTTGAACCATTTTTGTTCTCCTGAAGGTTTAAAGTGACTTTTATTTCCTACCTTTTAAACCTATGTTGATCTTTTCGTATTCTCGTCACACTGAGGACACAGTTTTGATGTTAAATCTGACTACTATTAAGGATATAAGTATCATCCTGTAGATAGGGAATAGAAGATATTTAGCTTTACTCAATAAAGATAGTTTATTGCTGATGGTTGACTCCAGACCGCTGATGGCTAAGATTTAAGTTAAAGTAAAGATAAGTAAAGCAATTGCTGTCAATTATAATGACTACTCCCAGTTTAGAAGTAATTTCTACCCAGTTAGAAAGTACAAACCTACGCGATCGCATGGTAGCTTTAGCTAACCTGCGTGATATTCCCTCAGAAGATGCAGTACCTTTAATTAAGAAGGTATTAAATGATGAATCCATGCAACTACGCTCAATGGCGGTATTTGCATTAGGTATCAAGCAAACTCCCGAATGTTATCCTATCCTGATCAAAATATTAGAAACTGATCCAGATTACGGTATCCGGGCTGATGCTGCTGGTGCTTTAGGGTATTTAGGTGATAACAGAGCATTAGAAGCACTATCCAGGGCATTTTACGAAGATACAGATTGGCTAGTTAGATTTAGTGCTGCTGTTTCCTTGGGTAATATCAAAGATGCCCGCGCCCATGATATTCTCATTCAAGCACTTGATAGTCAAGAAGTAGTTATCCAACAAGCTGCCATTTCTGCTTTAGGAGAAATACAAGATATTGAGTCTGTAGATCATATCCTCCGTTTTGCCCAAGCTGAAGATTGGCTAGTACGGCAACGTCTAGCAGAAGCTTTGGGTAATCTTCCCACCCCTAAAAGTGTTTCTGCTTTGAAATATTTGGAAAAAGACAGTCATCCTCACGTTGCTGAGGCTGCGAGAATTTCTCTGGAAAGACTTGCAGAAATAGAAAATCAAAATTAGGTTAACACTTCCTGCTACCTTTTTAATAATAAAAGTTGAATTCTTTGTATTTTGCTCCAGGACAGTTTGATTCATGAATATTGAAGAATTTTTTGAGTTAAGTGCGGGAAAATGGTTCTCTCACCGTACCAGTCACCATTTAGCCTTTAAACAATCAGAAGATGGTAAGTCAGACATCGTAATTGAGATGTTGGCCGCAGATCATCCCGAAGTAATTAAACTGTGTGAACAGCACAAAGTTGAACCTAGTAACGCTTCCTGTGGTGCAAGAGTCACCTGGAAGGGAACAATGGAATGGGATGAAGAAAAACACGAAGGTTCTACAGTTCTAGTTACAGTTCCTGATGCAGATAAACCTGGTGAAGGTAAATTACTGCGGGAAATGGGTTATGCCGAAAAAGCCCCCGTCGCAGGAACTTACAAAATTGGTGATGATGGGGCTTTAACTCTAATCACTGAGTATGAAACTATGTCTTCCGAGGAAAGGCTATGGTTTGCTAGTCCTAACCTCCGGATGCGGGTAGGTATTCTCAAGCGGTTTGGTGGTTTTAGTATGGCTTCCTTTACTTCTGAGATTCGTATGGGTGCTACAGAAGCATCTAAAAAAGCGATGGAAGCAGCTAATGCGGGTTAGTTGGGGAGAGGGAGTGATAGAAAGGAAAATTAACTCTTTATTCTGATATTCTTCTGACTCCTGTACGGGCGAACGGCCGTTCGCCCCTCCTGACTTCTGATTACAAATTTGTAGATATTGCCTGGACTGGACAGGTGGGAATACACTGTTCACAGACAATACAGCGCGATCGCGTGAATGTGAGTTTATATGTTTCCGGATCGAGAGTCAGGGCTTGTGTGGGACAAACTCCTGTACACAAACCACAGTCAACACATACTTCTTCATCAATGACAATTTCACCTAAATTATGGGAAACATTGATATTTTGCGATCGCATCCACTCAATAGCTGCATCTAACTGATCAATATCTCCCAATAATTCCACCACTAATTTACCAATTTGATTGGGAGCAACCTGAGCGCGGATAATATTAGCAGCAACATTAAAATCCTTGGCTAGTCGGTAAGTCACCGGCATTTGAATGACACGTTTGGGAAAAGTCAGGGTGACGCGTTTTTTCATAAGTAGGGTTTGCTGATAAAGTCTTGTCGTGGAGACAGGTGACAGGTGACAGGTGACAGGTGACAGTTTCAAGAGTTGGATGGGAACTATTTTTCCTTGAAGCAGGAATTAAATGCAAGGTTTTTCAGTTCTCACCTCATCAAAGCTTGCATTTTTTGAAAGTCAAAATCGCTAAAATCGTTTACCTGTAATGTTTTGAGATTTATTCAGCAAGCCCTAAGTAAAAAACAGGTTTTGCTAAACTAGATCAGTAAACTACTTAATAAGTCTTAATAAATAAATTATGAGTACAGAAACACCTGTAAATGATCCTACCAAGTCAGAATCTAACCTTGGAGGACGTGTCAGAAACTTCCTCATTGTCATGGTAGCTGTCATCTTGAGTGCTTCACTATTTTTAGGACTACGAACTCAAACTGACTCTGTTTCTCTCACCCAACTAGATCAAGCATCCACACCTCTAGAAGTTGCAGTCAGTAATAATAAGCCCAGTTTAGTAGAGTTCTATGCAGATTGGTGTACAGTCTGTCAAAAAATGGCACCTGATATGGCAGAACTCAAACAACAATACGCAAACAAACTCAACTTTGTCATGCTGAATGTGGACAATAACAAATGGTTGCCAGAAATGCTCAAATATCGGGTAGATGGTATTCCCCATTTTGTCTTTTTAAGCAACGAAGGAGAAGGTATAGCCGAGGCAATTGGTGATATACCTCGTTCCATCATGGCCAGTAATTTAGAAGCCTTAGTGACCAATTCTCCCCTACCCTATGCCCAAAGTAGTGGCAAAACTTCCACATTTTCCGCCCCAATATCAGCGGGTAGTCAAGATGATCCTCGCAGTCATGGTAGTCAAGTTGTTAATTAACAGGTAATTGGTAATGGGTAATGGGTGGTTACTCATTACTTTTACCTTCTAAAACACCACTTTCAATCATTAATTTTGGCCAGATTAATAAAAAGAAACCCATCCAAGTTAATACAGGAATAGCGACAAAAATTGTTAACCATATTAGTTGAAATATCAACCAGCTACCACTAATTAATGTTAAACCTGTGAGCATAATTGACCAAGGTTGACACCACCAAGGTTTATAATTCCAAGGATTTATTGTTTGTTTTTCAGACATAATTTTTTTGAAGTTTGTTGTTTTGTTGATTTTTTTCAGGACTAAGTCCCAATTACAGACTTTTATTTTATTAAAAATCATCAATATTTAGTACAATCATTGTAGTTAAATTTAGCAAAAATTAAAATATAAATTATGGTTGGAGTTGCAATTGTCGGTACTGGATTTGGGCAAAAAGTACATATTCCCGCATTTCAAGCACACCATAAAACTGAGATTAAAGCTATTTATCATCGAGATATAAATAAAGCTAAATCTATCGCTGAAGCTAATAATATCTCTCATGCTAGTGATAATTTGGCAGAAATTCTCGCCTTACCAGAAGTAGAAGCTGTGAGTATTTCCACACCGCCATTTCTACATTATGACATGGGTAAACAAGTTTTAGAAGCTGGTAAACATCTGTTATTAGAAAAACCAGTTACTTTAAATGCAAATGAAGCTAAAGAATTATATCAATTAGCAAAAACTAAAGGTCTAATTGCATCTGTTGATTTTGAATTTCGTTTTATTCCTGCATGGCAATATTTTCATCAACTTTTATCTTCTAATTATGTTGGTAATATTCGCTTAATCAAAATTGACTGGTTAGGTGCTTCCCGTGCTGATACATCCCGCGCTTGGAATTGGTATTCTCGTCAAGATCAAGGTGGTGGTGTATTGGGTTCTTTAGGTTCTCATGCTTTTGATTATATTAATTGGTTATTTGGCCCAGTTAGTAAATTAAACGCCTATTTAAATACAGCTATTACCCAAAGAAATGATCCTCAAAGTGGGGAAGTAAAAGCAGTAAATACCGATGACAATTGTTTGATATCTTTAGAGTTAGCAAATGGTACACCATGTCAACTTTCTATTAGTGCTGTGGTTCATGCACCTAGACCTCATTGGATAGAAGTTTATGGTGATCAAGGAACTTTAGTTTTAGGAAGTGAACATCAAAAAGATTATATTCACGGGTTTAAAGTTTGGGGTTTTCAAGTTGGTGAAACTTTAACAGAAATGGAAATTCCTCCACATTTATTGTTTCCTCAACATTATGCTGATGGTCGAATTTGTGCATTTTTAAGAGTTGTGGATCAATGGGTGATAGGAATTGAGACAAAACAAGAAATTACACCATCTTTAAAAGCAGGTGTTTATTCACAATTATTGATGGATTTATCCCATCAATCCAATGATGGGAGAATGTGGGTAGATGTGCCAAATTTAGAGTCATTTTTAGCGGCATAATTACCTGTAAAGTGGGAAATTCCCACTCTATAATTAAACGCATAAACACAAAATTTAGGGGTAATCTCCCTCCGGTTGCTTTCATGCACAGAAAACAATCACAGGGACATCACCCCTATAGAATTCAACAGTAGTTAATGATTACTCAGCAGTCACCAATTCAGTGCTACCCTTAGTGCGTTTCCGTGTCAAGGTGTTATAAACCATGATCCCGATTGCTTTAATCAAATTACCTTCTAATTCTTGGAACATCTTCATGTTCACACCAAAAGCAGCATTTGCTTCTTCGGTAATGCGATCGCCTGTAGCGTCATCAATGGGCATTTCATCTAAATTTTGCCGATATTTAGCTTTAAATGCCTTCTCATCGCTAATATCTGCAAACTCATAAAAAGCAGTACCTTCACCTTCACCCAGTTTCATTGCTGTGACAGCAATATTTTTGAGGATTTGTCCCCCAGATAAGTCACCCAAATAACGGGTATAGGAATGGGCAATTAATAATTCGGGTTCTGTAGCGGAAATTTCCCGAATGCGATTTACATAGGCCTCACCAGCAGGGGATAATTTGATCTGCTCCCGCCAATTATAACCGTAGTAGTAAGCTAAATCTTGCTCTAATGTATGCTTGCGGTTTAGTTCAGGAAAATAAATTTTACTCACAATGGGGTGATGTTTGTGCTTTTCCATCTCTTCTTCCATTGCTGAGTAGATGAAATAAAAGTTAGCAACCAGTTTCCGGTACGATTTTTTTTCTACAACTCCTTTCAAAAAGCACTTGACAAAACCTACATTTTCTGCCATTGTATGCGCTTTTTTTGTACCTACTCGTAATTTAGAGGCTAAATTGCTGCTCATGTTAAATTTCTCTACTTTAAAAAGTCAACTTGTGAGAATTGTTCACTAATGACGAAAAAATGCCATTAAAACGTTACCTTAGAACTTTTTGATGAGAATTTATATTAAAATTCATGAAGTTGCTGTCGAAAAGTATTCTTTTATACTATAAAAATAAGGTTCTGTAGGCTTTTTCCAGTTATCATTGGGTTATAAGCCTGATTTATCAAAGACATTGGGGGATGTCAAGTAAATAATTCACAATCATCTGTAATTTTACTTAATACAAGATCGTCAAAATTAATTGTGGTTAAGAAAAGAAATTGCAGATGTTCTGTTGACAGGCTATTTCATCAGAATTGTTGAACAAGGTTTAAAGTGTTATCCTCCATTGTGATGGTGTGGAGTGTAGAAAAATATGGTTTCTTCTATGGCTAAGACTCAAGGCCGTATATCTGAAGGTTATATGGCTAAAACTGAAAGATTGAAAACAGGAAACGAAAGTAATTTTGCCCCTAGCTTCATATCCCTGCCAAAAACGCCGTTATTCGGTACAGATGGCATCCGTGGCAAAGTGGGAGAATTACTCACAGCACCCCTAGCCTTACAAGTAGGTTTTTGGACTGGTATTATTTTACGTGATCATGCTGCCAAAATAGGACCGATTATCTTGGGGCAAGACTCCAGAAATTCCAGTGATATGCTGGCTATGGCCTTAAGTGCAGGATTAACTGCCGCAGGTTTAGAAGTTTGGTATTTAGGTTTATGTCCTACTCCCTGCGTAGCTTATCTGACGAGTATTACTGATGCTATTGGTGGAGTCATGATTTCTGCCAGCCATAACCCACCAGAAGACAATGGCATTAAAATTTTTGGTGGGAATGGGACAAAGTTGTCGAAAGCACTACAAGCCAAAATTGAATCGGGTTTGCGGGGTGACGTTGCTACTACTAGCAATGTAAGTAATTGTGGTAGACATTATTCACGGACAGAATTAATAGCAGATTACGGAAAAGCTCTGCAACAACCGTTACAACCCCAAGTAAATCTTCAGGGTATGAAGATAGTGTTAGATGTGGCTTGGGGGGCGGCTGTGGGGTTAGCACCGACAGTATTTACCCAGATGGGTGCGGATGTGATTTGTTTACATAACCAGGCGGATGGCGATCGCATTAATGTCAATTGCGGTTCTACACATCTAGATATTTTGGCAGAAGCAGTCAAAGAGTATCAAGCGGATATGGGCTTTGGCTTTGATGGCGACGCAGACCGAGTATTAGCCGTAGATAATACAGGCAGACAAGTTAACGGTGACTACATTCTTTATATTTGGGGTTGTCATCTGCAAACACAACAACAATTGCCAGATAACTTGATTATTTCCACTGTGATGGCGAACTTAGGCTTTGAGAAGGCTTGGGAAAAAAGAGGAGGTAAATTAATTCGCACCGCTGTTGGTGATCAGTACGTGCAAGCTGAAATGCTGAAAACCGGAGGAATGTTGGGGGGAGAACAATCAGGACATATCCTCTGTCGTCATTATGGCATCTCTGGAGATGGGTTACTGACAGCTTTACATTTGGCTGCTGTGGTGAAAGCGGCGGGAATTTCTTTAGGGGAAATGGTAGATCAAAGTTTTCAAACCTATCCACAACTATTAAAAAATGTGAGAGTAGAAGATAGAGAAAAACGGTTAGGGTGGGAAAATTGCGAACCAGTACAAAAAGCGATCGCCAAAGCCGAAACCGCCATGGGTGATCATGGCAGGATCTTAGTTCGTGCATCTGGGACAGAACCTGTGATTAGAGTTATGGTAGAGGCTGCTGATACTGAATTGGTAAACTATTGGACAAAGGAATTAGTATCCCAAGTTCAGGAACACATAGCTTAAAGAAGAATTCAGGAGTCAGGAATTTAAGGAGTCAGGAGTCAGGAGTCAGGATAAAGAATTAATTTTTCTTTTAATTTTTCTTTTAATTTTTCTTTCCCTACTCCTCCTACCTCGAATCCTACACCCTCTTCTTCCCTGTCACCTGTAACCTAAACAGTTATGCCGAAAACAAAGCGAAAATCCAAACGCGGAAAACAGCAGTCATCACCAAATAAACCAGTCCTGAGTTTAAAAGAAGAGTTAGCTCTCAAGCGCAAAGCTATGCAAGCACGTAAAGAATTTACTGGCTTGGTTAGTAAACTTATAGGCAGTGGCATATTTTTGGGTATAGTGCTTTTTTTTGTAGGTGGCATTAAATTAGCTGTTCCAGGGGCATTAGGTCTCATGGTTTTAACTCTGTGCTACAAATATCCACGCCCTGCTTTGTTTGCTTTTGTGATCTACCTACCTTTTGCGGGGACTGTGGTTTACTGGTTGGGTGGTAGTCCCATTATGCAGTTAGCCAAAGATGCTTTTTTTATCCCTATGGCGATCGCAGTTTGGCAAACCTGTAACAAACAAAGACAGCCCTTTCTTGTTCCTAAAGGCATTAAAACTCCATTTATGATTCTCCTTGGCTGCTGTATCATGACTCTACTATTTGTCAATGGTGAACAGCAATTAATTGTCAATAGTGAACCGGAGTTAAGTGCCTCTGGAGAAGTACCTATAGGAGTCGGAATCTTAGGATTAAAAGTTTTAATAGGCTATTTGCCCCTAATTAGCTGTGTATACTACTTAATCCGTGATGAAAAAGACTTTTGGTTACTCTCACGGCTTCAAGTTATCCTCATACTAATCTGCGGTCTTCTCGGAATTATGCAGTATGCTCTACTCACAATTGGGGTATGTAAAGGAACTGTAGGTGTTGAGGGAGACTTATTGTTTAAAGCTTCACTAGATGCCCGCTGCTATGTCGGCGGTGCATTGTTGTATACTCCAGAGCAGGGAGTAATTCGCTTACCTGGAACATTTGTTGCTCCTTGGCAATGGTCATGGTTTTTGATTTCGGGAACGTTTTTTACCTTTGCTAGTATTTTTAGCGATAAATCCATTATTTGGCGAATTATCAGTTTACCAGCTTTAGCTTTAGTGTTTATGAATGCCGTTGTTTCTGGACAAAGAATTGCTTTAGCTTTAGTACCAGTTTGTTTTGTGATGCTATTATTATTTACGGGTCAATTTGCAAATTTTAAAAAGTTTATTCCTGTTATAGGTGGGTTTGCTTTAATTTTAGTAATTGCAATGGCAGCTAACCCCACAGTCGTACAAGAAAGAACAGACAGTTTTGTTGATAGATGGAATGCTTCACCTCCTCAAAATTTTATAGTTCAGCAATTCGAGGAAAGCTGGCACCAGGTTGATGATAGTCCTTTGGGTAAGGGTTTAGGTCGGGCAACTAACTCAGCCCGCATCTTAGGTTCAACTAGGTTAATAGAAACATATTATCCTAAAGTTCTTTATGAAGTGGGAATTGTGGGAGTAATGGCTTTTTTGATCTTTGTTACTACAATCACAGTTACTGCTTTTAAGACCTATAAAAAAATCAAAAATCGTAATCTTAGAACCTATGCTGCCAGTATGTGGGTGTTTATTTTATTTATTAGTTATAACACCTATTATTATCCTTTAGATGTTGACCCAGTAGGTGTTTACTATTGGTTATCCATAGGAATGTTATTCAAGTTATCAGAACTTGATAAAGAAATGAAACATGACCCTCAAGAAATACAATCAAAATATAATAAAAAAAGTGTAGGTAAAAAATCATCTAAATATAATAAAAACATACAAATATAAAATCAAAATTAGTTATTGGATGATCTCTATACAGCCACTGTAAGGTTATACTTAAATAACATCAGCTTAATTAATTACAATTTTAACTATCACATTTATGAATAATTACCCATTAATCTCCGTAGTTATCCCTACATACAGAAGAGAAAAACTGCTACAAGATAGTATTGTGGATGTCTTAAAACAAGATTATCCCGATTTTGAAGTTTTGGTAGTAGATCAAACCCAAACCCACGAACCAGAAACTCAAGCTTTTCTAGATAAAATGTCTGCATCTGGTAAAATCAAGTTGTTTAAATTAGATTGGGCAAGTTTACCAGGTGCAAGAAACTACGGTGTACGCAGATCATCGGGTGAAATTATCTTATTTATTGATGATGATGTGCAGTTAACACCTGGTTTTTTAGCTGCTCATGCCAAAAACTACGTAGAAAATCCAGAAATAGGTGCAGTTGCAGGCCGCGTCTTTGACAGAATGAAATTAGGTGATTCTGGGGGAGAACTGGAAATTGAATACTTACCACCGGAAGCAATGGATCCTGGTATTGCTTGGTATCATATTGATTTAGTACATACGACCAAACCTCAGCAAGTTTTAACCGCTAGAGGTTGTAATATGTCTTTTCGTAGAGATGTGTTTACTAAGTACGGTATTAAATTTGATGAGAGGTTTCGGGGTAGTGCAGTCAGGGAAGAGTCGGATTTTTGTTTACGGTTTCGACAAACTGGATATAAAATTTGGTATGATCCAGAATCTTATTTAGTACATTTAGGAGAAGAAACAGGCGGTTGTCATGATATTAGTATGCGATCGCTTAAATATCAAATTACCTTTTATCACAATCATTTTTTATTAGGTTTAAAAAACCTCACATTTACCCAATCTTTGCGACTTTATGGTCGTTTATTTGACTGCCATGTTCTCGGCAACCCTCCTTGTTATAAAAGTGGTTCACCTATTAAAATTGCCAGTCGTGGAGTTTTCTATTTTTTAGGTTTTCTTAAAGCTTTAGGGACTATGATTCAATCAGCGTGGAATGATGGGCAAATTTACAGTCGTTTAGATCAACAGGTTTAATTTATTGAACGCAGATGAACGCAGATAGACGCAGATAAATTATGGATAAATTTAACATATCTCTAATTATAATTATGTCGGTGTTCATCTATTTTTGTAATTTTGAATGAGTTCTAAAATTTATCAATTTATATTCAAAATTTACCATGAAAATATTAGTTGCTAGTCACACCTATATAGTAGACTTAAACTGTGAAAAATTACGAGCTTTAGCAAAACTAGAATCAGGCATTGAAGTTACGGTTGTAGTTCCTAAAAAATGGCAACCGGGAGGAGTACAAAACAAAATTATTGAAACAGAATATAGAGATGAAGGTGCTTTTAAAATAGTTCCTATTTCTAATTTTAGTCAAAATCATCAAGGATTATTAACTTTTGGGACTGATTTAATCGGGTTATTAAATAAATTTCGTCCCGATATTATTCATGTTGAACAAGGTTCAAGGGGTTTAGCTTATACACAAATGATTTTGTTGAATCAATTGTTAGGTTTAAAATCTAAAAATGTATTTTTTACCTGGTGGAATTTACCTTATGAATTGAAATTACCAATTGCCTTATTAGAAAAATATAATCTCAAGAATAGTGATGGGATTATTTCCGGTAATCAAGATGGGGCTGATATTTTAAGACAACGGGGATATAATGGTTCTATTAAAGTTTTACCCCAGTTGGGTGTAGATGAAACCTTATTTAAACCTAACCCACAGGCAGATTTAGCTGCTAAATTAGGAATTGATGAACATGATTTTGTTGTTGGTTTTGTCGGTAGATTTGTGCCTGAAAAAGGTTTACTTACTCTGTTAAAAGCATTAGTGAATATTCAAGATAAACCCTGGAAATTATTACTATTAGGTAGAGGAGATTTAAGAGCAGAATTATTGAAAATAGCTACGGAAAATAATCTTCAAGAAAAAGTGGTGATAGTTGAAAGTGTTCCTCATGATGAAGTTGCTAATTATATAAATTTAATGAACACATTGGTACTTCCTTCTGAAACAACTTATAAATTTAAAACCCTCACTGCTGTGGGTTGGAAAGAACAATTTGGTCATGTTTTAATTGAAGCAATGGCTTGTAAAGTTCCTGTAATTGGTTCTGATTCTGGAGAAATTCCTCATGTTATTGGTGATGACGGTTTAATTTTCCCTGAAGGCGATGATCAGGCTTTAGCTAATTGTTTATTACAGTTAATTGATAATCCAAATTTGGGTGAACAATTAGGAATAAAAGGTTATGAAAAAGCAATGATTAAATATACAAATAAAGCGGTAGCTCAACAACAATATGAATTTTATCAAGAGTTAAAAGTTAAAGGTGACTGGTGAAAGTAAGAATAAAATAGAAGTTCAGAAGTTGGGATAATTAGCTATTACCCATTACCCATTACCCATTACCCATTACCTATTACCTATTACCCATTACCCATTAAATGAAAATATTACAAATTGTTCCTTCTATTTCTCTTATTTATGGTGGTCCTAGTCAAATGATTTTAGGACTATCACCAGCCTTAGCAAAAGCAGGTGCAGAAGTTACTATCTTAACTACTAATACTAATGGTGATAATGGACAAGAATCACTTGATGTTCCTTTAAATAAACCTATTCAACAAAATGGTTATGAAATCATTTATTTCCGTTGTGCGCCATTTCGCAGATATAAGTTTTCGATTGATTTGTTAAAATGGTTAAAAAATAATGCTAACAAGTTTGATATTGCCCATCTTCATGCTTTATACTCTCCTGTAATTAGTGCTGCGGCGATGATTTGTCGTCAGCAGAATTTACCTTATATTTTACGTCCTTTAGGAACTCTTGATCCGGCTGATTTACAAAAGAAAAAACAATTAAAAAAAATATATACTGCTGTTTTAGAACGTGATAATATAGCGGGTGCGGCAGCAATTCATTTCACCAGTGAACAGGAAGCAAAGGTATCTGAAAGGTTTGGTGTAAAAACAAAAGATTTGGTGATTCCTTTGGGTGTTATTCCTCCTAAAGTAAGCACTGAAGATGTGAGAAGTAAGTTTTCTATTCCCCAGGATAAACCTTTGATTTTATTTATGTCACGGATTGATCCTAAGAAGGGTTTAGAATTATTAATTGCGGCTTTAGAAAAGTTGTTAAATCAGGGTTTTGATTTTCATTTTATCTTAGCAGGTACAAATCCCCAAGATCCAATTTATGAGCAAAAAATTAAATCTGAAATAGAAAGTTCAATTTTAAAATCTCATACTACTATTACAGGTTTTGTGACAGGAGAAATAAAAACTGGTTTATTAAAAACTGCGGATTTATTTGTGTTACCTTCTTATTATGAAAATTTTGGTATTGCGGTTGCAGAAGCGATGGTAGCAGGTACACCTGTGGTGATTTCTGATCAAGTGCATATTTATCAACAAATCATAGATAGTGAGTCTGGTTGGGTGGGTAAAACCAGTGTAGAATCAATTTTTGAATTATTAACAACAGCTTTGTTTAATTTGCCAGAATGTCAAAAACGGGGGTTAAATGCTAGAGAATATGCTTTACAGAATTTTAGCTGGGATGCGATCGCACAACAGATAATCCAAGCATATAATCAGATAATTAGGGTTGACTGAATAAACACCAAACAAGAAATTTTATTGCCACCTGCGAAATCTCGATAGGATAACAGTTGATTTATGTCATGATGGCACAGTAAAATAAACATCTTTTCTAATTACAGGGAATCTAACATGGGATTACGTCTTGGTGATACAGTACCTAATTTTACACAAGCCTCTACACACGGCGACATCAACTTTTACGAATGGGCAGGTGATAGCTGGGTAGTATTATTTTCTCACCCTGCTGACTTTACACCTGTTTGCACAACAGAATTAGGAACAGTTGCGAAGTTAAAACCTGAATTTGACAAACGTAACGTAAAAGCGATCGCTCTGAGTGTTGATGATGTAGACTCTCATAATGGTTGGGTGGGAGATATCGAAGAAACCCAAAACACCAAACTCAACTACCCCATTTTGGCAGATGCAGACAAAAAGGTTTCTGACCTTTATGATATGATTCACCCTAACGCAGCTGCAAATATTACAGTGCGTTCCGTATTTGTGATTGATCCTAGCAAGAAACTGCGTCTTTCTTTCACTTACCCCCCCAGCACTGGACGTAATTTTGATGAATTATTACGAGTAATTGACTCTTTACAGTTAACGGATAACCATAGTGTAGCTACTCCAGCAGACTGGAAAGATGGTGAAGACTGCGTCATTGTTCCATCCTTAAAAGATCCCGCAGTGCTGAAAGAGAAATTCCCCAAAGGTTACAAAGAAATTAAACCTTATTTGCGGATGACTCCCCAACCTAACAAATAATTTTCAGTCACATTAATATTCATTGATATGGTGGGTTAACAATAGAGTAACCTACCATTTTTTATTGATATAAAAACATTAAAGTTAGAGTTCATTGATAATAAGCCTCTAAAATATTATAAGCTGCATTCACTAATCGTATCTTTTCTTGTACCTGTTTTTGCATCTGTGGTTGATTAACAAATAAATCAGGATGCCATTTTTTTACTAATGTTTTATACGTTTGTTTCACCTCTGCAAAAGAAACAGTAGGTTCTAAACCTAAAATTTGATAAGCACGGGTAATTCTATTTTTATCAACTTGAGTTTTACTTTGTTGTTGTGTACTTGCAGAATTCATATTAGCTTTCATCTGTGCTATTTCCTCATCAATTTCCCAAGCACGAAACTTTGCTTCTACATTGACAGGTTTAGGTGGATTTTTAGAACCTTTTTGAAAGGGAATTTCTACTTTTTTTTGAGGATTATAATTAGTATTAATATCTGCTTTTGCTTGTGCTTCTACCTTCCTTTCTGTTTTAATTTCTGTATGTGTAGATTCGGTACTATTTCCTGGTGGTGATGCTTGAATATTTGCAGATTTAGCAGTTTCTAGATTTTGTTGATAGGGTGGATATTTAGTTTTGATATTGACTTTTCCCAACTCTATTATGAATTGATTAAAAGCATTTTGTGAATTTCTTAAAATCTCTCGTTTTTTCCTAATTTCCAGTGGTTCTTGATCAGGCTGAAAATTAATTACTTTACTGGCTTTGTGTTCATATTTAGTCAAAATATATAAACCTTGCACACTCAAATCAGATAAATATTTTTCAGCCGCAGCTATACAAATATTCGCTACTTGTTGATGATAAACATCTTTAGATTGTTGTTCATTATTTTGGATATTTTTATTTAATAAATAGGAAATACTCCCCATCACAGCAGCACCCACAGGTCCACCTAACAACCATCCCACACCACCACCTACAGCGATTGAACCTGTTTCTCTTAAATCATGACTATTAGTGTGATTGGGTTTGGGTGGTAAATTTAACTTAGGTGCATCAGGAAAAGGAATTGTTAAATCTTCTGGTCTTTCTTCTTGGAAAAAATCGTAAGCTTGATATAACCATCCCATCACAGATAACTGTAATTCTGTCAAATCTTGTTTTAAAGTACCAATTTGCCAAGATTGTAAATCATTTCCTGCTAATACAACTGCAAGATCAGATTGATATTTAGCTAAAAGATTAGGTAATTTCAAGCATTCTTTTAATTCATAAATACTGCTTTTAAAACCTTGAAAAATAATATTTTTAGCTTTTTCCTTAATTGCTATTTTAGACGTTTTATTTTCATCAAATGTTTTAATTTCATGACTAATTTTACCAATTTTATCAGCTAATAAAGATTGAATTTGAGAAGTTATTGCTTCTACCCTTGGTAAACGGACTCCACCACAATCTTGCTGTAATATTCCCACTATATGCTGTAAAGATGTTTCAAAAGCAGATAAACCACTACTGTTAGTAAGAGCAATATCACCTTTTAATCTAGCACGTAAAGCAGGTAAAGCATCAACTCGATATAAATTACTAAACCCTGGAGGTAAATCAGCACGGAAACTTTCAGCCACAAATAATAAACGATGATAAACTTGTTTTTGTTCTTCCGGTGTGAGTAAATTTAAAAAATTGGCGACAAAAATAACAGTTTTAATTTCCCTTTCTAATAACCAATCCCGTAAATTTTCTCTCTCACCTAAAGTCATTAATTTGCGAGCATCTAATACTTGAATGACTAAATCTGCACCTAATAACTTATCTTGGACTAAATTATCTTGTGCTTCTCTGTCATTAGTTCCTGGTAAATCAATTAATTCTACATTCTTTTCTAAGAATGGATGAGGACAAAAAACTTCAACAGATACTACATTTTTCTGCATCTGTCTGTTGCGATCTAACACAGCAAACTTTTCTAAAATATTTGTACCATCACGGTATATTTCTGTTCCATCTGATAATATAATTCTCGTTCGCAGAGTAGCACCATATTTAACAGTAATTGCAGCACCAGTAGTAGGGATTAAATCAATAGGTAAAGTGCGATTTCCCAACATTGCATTTAACAAAGTTGATTTACCGTAATTAAAGGGAGCAAATACCGCAATCTGGAAATTAGGATTAGCTAAATAATTACTAACAGCAATGATATTTTTATATAATGTGGATTCTTGATCTAAGTCTAATGACTGACAAGCTGATTTAAGAGAATTAGTTAGTTGAATATAATCTGGTTTTTGGTGCATATTTTTTTGATTTAATTTCTAATTATTTCTCAATTCTTCATTCCCACACTTTGTATGAAAATGAATGTATAAGGTTTTACCCTTATTCAACTAGAGTAGAAGCAGAGCCTCTATTTAACATTCCTAGTCTGAGACTAGGAACGAGAAATGAAGACATGATATGCAACTACTTGTTAACCATAATCAGCTAATAAATTACTGTATGTAGATTCGATTTTTTGCATTTCCTCAATGATGTTATCCTGTAAAGTTTGAAACCGCTTAAATTCTGTTTCTCGATTAATTTCTTGGTTTTCTTTTTGTTGGAGAAGATTATCTAATTCAGATTTACGTGAATTGATATCATCATTAATTCTGAAAGTAACTTCTCTTTCGTAAGCATTAAAACATTCTTTAACTGCATCATAAACAGTTTGTGATTGTTCATGGGCAAGTTGTGGAAGATATTTAATTAACTCTTTTTTGGCAGTTTTTACTAATTCTTTTCTAGCTTGATCAGCTTGTAAAATCCCTACACCTAAACCTAACAATGCAAAGCCAATAGGTCCGAGAAAAATACCTGTTACTGCTGTCATGATTCCACCAATACCAATGACAGTAAAATAGTTTAACAGAATGTTTTTCCAATCAAACCCAGCCCCAGCTAAAGCTACACCAGCTAAATTCCCTTTTGATAAAGATAATAAACCCATAGCCCATTTTGCCCAGGTCGGTGAGTTATCATTTTCTGTGCTACTGTTGGCGTTAACTTTGACTTTTTTACCTGTTAGTTTTTCGGTAATTTGATTGGTGACTTTGCTATAAGAAGCACCATATTGAGCAGCAGAAAGAGATAATTCTCTAAATGCACTATTAATTTCTTTCTCTGCGGTTAAAGTCCAGGCTGAAAATTTATCTGTGATGTATTCTTCAAAGGCTTTTTGTAATGCTTCATTGAATTCTTCTCTTTTCCCGCTTCTGAGAAAATCCAACATATTCAAATCTGGTTGATAGCGTAAGAAATCATTCTCAAAGGTATTACCCAAATCTAAAACATAACTCCGAAAAGATTCAGATATTTGCCGTGCTTGAGTATCTCTAGTGCTAAGAATTTCTTTTTGGAATTGATCACGGATGTTGTTGAGTTTATTAAATTCTGGTTCGACTGAATCAATCCGTTCTTTTAATTCTGCTACGTCTTGATCAAGTAGGGGAATGCGTCTCTCAATAGCTTCGCGGGTATGGTTGATAGTTTGTCTGGCTAAAGTTCTCACTTGACGTAATTCAGCGATCGCTCTTTCCCTAGTTAAAAAGGTATTTAAAGCTCCCATAAACTCAGGAAAACCAGTTTTACTTAAATCAGCTTGGGGATTTTTTAACCTACGTCTTAATGCTTGAATTGAAGAAATTTCAAACACACGCTCATCATAAATATCCTGTCCATCTAAGTAACAATATTCTCCTAAATTTGCCTTAAATACCTGTCTTAATCTATCTTCTGCTGCTGCTAAGTCTTCCAAATCATCAGGATCAATTAATGATTCTTTCACTTGATCCCAAGCATTTATCAAGAAGAAAACTGATAATCCCCGACCTTTAATATAGTTCTCTAAGTATCTTCTTTCCCCTAAAGTACAAGGTTGAGAAGCACGCATCACAAACAAAATGGCATGACAATTATTCAGATAACCTAAGGATAATTCATTACGTGCTTCTGTATCATTTAATCCGGGACTATCAACAATTTCAATGCCTTTCTCTAACAAAGTTAAGGGATATTCAACCACTGCATAATCAACATTAGGAAAAGCTTCCTTTTTCTCCTGTTCTAATTTTTTAGCCTCTGCTGGATCAATTGTATATTCTTTTTTAAAGCTTTGAAAATCTAACTTTTGTGGATCTTTACCATCATTAAAATGAATGGTAACTTGTTTTTCTGAGCCATACCGCAACATGGTTAATACTGCCGTACAGGGATTTACATCACTAGGTAATATATTTTCTCCTATCAACGCATTTAAAAATGTGCTTTTCCCCCGTTTCATATCACCTAAAACCAAAAGTCTAAATACCCCTTGACGGAGGTTTTGACTCGCTAAGTTTATATCTTCAATATCCCTGGATAAACTCAATTTCCCTGAAGAATTATTTCCTGCTAATTCCGCTTGATTAATAGTGGCTGCAATTTTACTTAAACAAGCAGCAATTTCTGACTTTGCTTGAGCAACTCGCTCTAAATCACTGATAAATTTATCAGTATCAACTTGATAATTCATTGTAATTACACTCTATTTAATGTTTTTAAATTTAGATTCTAGAAAAAGTTTATAAACTAAAAAAGCTAATGCCCCAAAAATTACAAATCCAGCTATGAATGTAGCCACACGAACTGCCACAATGGTGACAACTAAAAGACCAAAAAGTTTTGCACCTAAAATAACTTTCCTCATCCAAGATTTTTGGTTCTTTTCTGGTTGATGCTTTTGAGTTTCATAAAAAGGTGTTTCTTCAATATTCATCATATTTTCCATTTCTCGCAGACGTTTTTCAACTCTACGCTGCATTTCTCTATTATGTTCATCTTGTGATGTCATTTTTGTCTACCTCATGTTGTCTTCTATGTTGTATTTTAACTTACACTAATCATAGCAAATACTTGAAAAACATAGTTGTAGAGTTAAATTTTTCAGCAAATGATTGCTAAAGAGTTGATATTGCTACACTCTGTCAAATTCAATATTTTTTCTCTACTTTTCGGAAATTGTGAGTAAATTTCTCAACGGGAAGAATGTAAAAGATTGTGAATATATTCACCTGTACGGCAAAATTTGAGAGAGTAGAACACAGGTAAATTTAGATATGGATATAAAACAAGGATTCGTTGGTACAATTGGCAACACGCCCTTAATTCGCTTAAACAGTTTTAGTGAACAAACAGGTTGTGAAATCTTAGCCAAAGCAGAATTTCTCAATCCTGGTGGTTCTATTAAAGATCGTGCAGCACTTTACATCATTGAAGACGCAGAAAAACAGGGTTTACTCAAACCCGGTGGCACAGTAGTGGAAGGGACTGCTGGTAACACAGGTATTGGACTGGCACATATCTGCAATGCTAAAGGTTATAAATGCCTGATTATTATTCCCAATACCCAATCCCAAGAAAAAATAGATGCGCTAACTACCTTGGGTGCAGAAGTTCGTCCAGTTCCCGCTGTACCCTACAAAGATCCAAATAATTACGTTAAATTATCTGGTAGAGTCGCCACCGAGATAGAAAACGCAATTTGGGCAAATCAATTTGATAATTTAGCTAACCGTCGCGCTCATTACGAAACCACCGGAGAGGAAATTTGGAGACAGACGGGAGGTAAAATAGATGGTTGGGTAGCTGCAACTGGTACAGGTGGAACTTATGCAGGTGTAGCAATGTGTTTAAAAGAAAAAAACCCAGCCGTTAAATGTGTAATTGCTGATCCTATGGGTAGCGGGTTATATAGCTATGTGAAAACCGGAGAAATTAAAATTTCTGGTAATTCTATTACAGAAGGGATTGGTAATAGTAGAATTACAGCTAACATGGAAGGCGCACCCATTGATGATGCCATTCAAATTGATGATCAAGAAGCATTACGAGTTGTTTATCAACTATTACATCAAGATGGTTTACTGATGGGTGGTTCAACGGGAATTAATGTCGGTGCTGCCGTAGCTTTAGCAAAACAATTAGGCCCCGGACATACTATTGTTACTATTCTTTGTGACAATGGTTCTCGCTATCAATCTCGTATTTTTAACCAGGAATGGTTGGCTAGTAAAGGCTTGGTTGTGAGTTAGGATTTGTTCCAGTATATGAATGTAGGGACGTTCCATGGAACGTCTCTAAAAGGGTTTTTAAAAACGCATATTTAATTTCTGGAGATGTCCAATAGGAGTCCTAGAGTTGAATATAAATTCTCAGTCTCCTTTACAATATTTCTTGGACACGCTACGCAAACGTTATTTTTTCCTTATGAATCCCTACAATATTCTTTCTGAAACCAAACTGCAATGTGTTAGCGATCGCACTACCAAAACCTTGTTAGAAAATTGTGAAAGTGCGGCAAAAATCCTAGTTTTAGTTTTACCACAACTGGGAGATTTTGATAGTCTTGAATATGCCTGGTGGTTACAACGGGAAGCTAAAAATTTAGCAAATCAAAAAATTGCCATTCGTGCAGTAGGAATTGGTCATCTTGATTCAGGCAATAAATTCTGTGCATATACAGGGTTTCCTCCAGAAAATTTATTTGTTGATCCTGATGGAGAATTACATCAAAAGCTGAATCTTTATTCAGGTTTAAAAGTTGCAATTCCTGGACTTTCCCCATCTCAAAAAGCATGGTTTAACTTACTATTAATGTGTGCAGGAATTGGCAGTCCTGGGACATTAAAAGAAGTGTTTCGGGGATATAAAGGAGATAAAAACGCACCCCAACTTTTCGCAGATGAAGAAATTATCAAAGGTACTCCCTTACCCGCTTTTAAAGGCTCATTTTTTAAATTAGCTGGTGGTCATGGTTTTCAAAGACCTTTTGAATTAGCAACTCTGAGACTCAGAAATATGGTAGAAGTTCTCAAAAATTGGTCAACCTATGTACCCGATTCTGCCCACATAACCCAGCGAGGCGGTACTTTTTTGTTTGATCATCAAGGTGAGTTACTTTATGAACATCGAGATCCAGGAATTTTAGGTTTTGCTGCTAATATGAGTCAACCTCTATCTTTTTTATGTTAAATCTCACCACTGAAGATCAAGTAGAATCTAGCAAATGTGTACAGGTGTGTCAACATCGTAGTTGTAGAAAACAAGGTGCAGAAGCAGTTTTAGCTGCTTTTCAGGCTTTACCAGTTCCCAATGTGAAAGTTACAGCTAGTGGTTGCTTAGGACAGTGTGGTAACGGCCCAATGGTGCTAGTATTACCAGGTATGGTTTGGTATTCTCGCGTTTTAGCTCAAGAAGTACCAATACTGGTTGAAAAACATTTATTAAGTGGTCAAATAGTCAAACAGATGCTTTATCATCGTTTCATGCTTAGAGATAATGCTGATGAAAAAATCTCCTAAAACTGCACCTTGTTCACTGAAGTGAGGCATCGGATGGACATTAAGCAGCTACGCCAAGCTTTAAAACTAAAGTGGTTGAATTATTGCGAAGAAAATATTTCTTGGCTGGACAAAATGCAGATTTGGCGATCTTATGATCGTGTCAGAAGACCTTCATCTGGTTATATTTTGGCAACTTTATCTGTTTTAGAACCACGTTTAAAACAAATACTCCCGTTTCTGCTGGAATTAAATAATAATCCTGATCAAATAGTTGCAGCTTTAGGTCTGAATTTTAATCCTGATGAAGAGTTACGTTTATTACGGTTAAAAAATTCTTCTGCTAAAAATCAGATTTTTAGTAAGCCTTCTGTCCAGGTTTTTGGAGTTGGACAACAAAATAAACCGGTACTACTTAGAATAGTTTCAGATGTTGAACAAAAATGTCAATCTGTTTCTGTGGTTGCCATCAATAAATCAGCAAATGATCATTCTAGTTTGTTAAAAGCAGAAACTGTTAGGGAAAATAAGCACTTACAACTGGGGCGATCGCCAACCATTACTGCACCTGTACCCACTGCAACTAAACCCGTACCTGCTTCCGTCTCAATCTCTGAATTTAACTTCAAATACCAATATACGGGCATTCCAGTCAAGGAAATTTCCTATATTTCCTCAACTACTAATGCCCGTAGTTTACCCGCTTGGATGGACGAATTTTGCCCAGGTGTAAACAGTGAACAGGTTATACATGACAGACAAGGGAAGAATAATCACCCAATCACTAAGAACTAATGACCAATGACTAATAACTAATGACTAATTACGGATATTCGTGAGATACAAAGGGGAGGGAAACAACTTCCCCTTCACTTATTCCTACTTGCACTTTTAAACCCACTCCACCAGCTTTAGAACGAATATAACCTAGCCCAAAATGACCATCGGGAGTTTCGGTATAACTGGTGAGTTTACCGATTTTTTCTTCTTGGATGGTAATGACTGTTCCTGGTTCTGCGGGACTATTGAGACGAATTCCCCACAGGTATTGTTTTACGCCTTTATAAGTGTTTAACCTAGCAATGGTTTCTTGACCAATATAACAACCTTTATCAAAGGATACAGTTTGCCATAACCCAACTTCTAAGGGGTTATAATCATCGGTCAATTCTGCATCTGGTACGGGACGACCTTGTAATATTCGCAATGTCTCCCAAGCGCGGTCGCTTAATTCTACTGCACCGTAATTTAATATCTGTTGCCAAAGCTTTGGTTTTTCCGTGACGGGGAAAATTAAAGTATATCCAGGGTTAGTTAAACCGCTACCCACCGCAAAAATTGTCTGATTTATGAAAATATTACTGCCTTGAGGTTTGCCAATGAGCGCACCAGCCCCTAGCTTCTCTATAATAGCGTCGCTTGCTGATCCGATGATGCTCAAAGTTGCAGTTTCATCAGTCACATCTGTTAATGTTACCTTGTCGGCAAAAAATATATAACGATCTAACCACTGCATCAAAAATTCTCGCCGATGGGGTGAAACTAATAGCAACACGGCATCATCAAGAACGTATCCTGTTGCTAAATCTATAGTTCTAGCTGTGGATGTCACCATCACAGTATCACAACCTTCACCGGGTTTGAGACTTTGAAAATCATTGGTGCTTTGGTTATGTAAAAAACGTAGCCGATCATCATCACCAATTCTGATTCTACCCCAATGAGAGCGATCGCAAACAACAACCCCTTTTGTCACTGCATGAATAGCTTCTCTATCTTGATGATTAATTATGGATGCTGTCATAGTTATAAAAAATTTCCCTATTTTCATATTTTGTTTTTGTCTCAAAAATCTTAACAAATAGGGATACCTTCTTACTACTAACTCATGCTAGGTTTCGGGTAGAATTCGGGGAGGACTATTTTTTTGGTTAATCAACAACCTTAATTATTCCTCTTTTGAGAGCATCAAAAACCTGATTAATTTGCATAATGTTTTTTTCGCTCAGACCTTCTTGCCTCATCAGATTAGACATCATGATGTTTTGGTCTTGGCGTGTAATTCGACGGTTAGCAAATATGCGTTCCAATATAGCTTCTATGTTGCTTGGATCTGGTTTGGCAGTAAGTTGCATATTTATCCCTCACAGTTAGTTATATATTTCTGTTGCTAACTAACTGTAAATTATCAAAATTTGATAAAGTTTCCAATCGTAGCTTTACGGAAACTGATATATCAGCATAATTTCTATCTGAATATTTACTTTAAATACAGCAGATTGCAGATCAATCAGGTACAAAATCAAAATTGAAACCTAGACACCAAGCTAGTTTCACTCCTGACTCCTGACTCCTGAATTCTGCTGTATTTTACTTTCATGTTTTCGGTAGAATAACTTAGAAATGCACAAAATACCAAGTTTAATAAAATGGCAGTAGCAGAAATTGGCATTATTGGCGGTAGTGGTCTATACAAAATGGAAGCTCTCAAAGAGGTGGAAGAATTAGAGGTCAAAACCCCCTTTGGCTCACCATCTGACGCTATTATTTTAGGAAATTTAGATGGCATAAAAGTAGCTTTTTTAGCGCGTCATGGTCGTAATCATACGATGCTACCTTCTGAGTTACCATTCCGTGCCAATATTTACGCCATGAAGCAATTAGGTGTAAAATATTTGATTTCTGCCAGTGCAGTTGGTTCTTTACAAGCAGAGGTAAAACCCTTGGATATGGTAGTTCCTGATCAATTTATTGATAGAACCAAAAACCGGATTTCTACATTTTTTGGGGAGGGAATTGTTGCCCATATAGCTTTTGGTGATCCCATTTGCCAAAATTTAGCAGCAGTTTTGACAGATGTTATTGCAGACTTAAATTTATCAGATGTAACTCTCCACCGTGATGGTACTTATGTTTGCATGGAAGGGCCAGCTTTTTCTACCAAAGCTGAATCAAATCTTTACAGAAGTTGGGGCGCTAAAATCATCGGCATGACCAATTTACCAGAAGCAAAGTTAGCTAGAGAAGCAGAAATCGCCTATGCAACTTTAGCATTAGTAACGGATTATGATTGCTGGCATCCTGACCATGATAGTGTGACTGTAGAAATGGTGATTGGCAATTTACAACGCAATGGGGTAAACGCTCAAAAAGTAATTCAAGAAACGGTGAAGAGATTAAGTAAAAATCCTCCCAGCAGTGATGCCCATTCCGCTCTACAGTACGCAATTTTAACGAATTTGGCAAATGCACCGGCAGCAACCAAGGAGAAATTACGGTTATTGTTGGAGAAATATTTGTAAAATTTTTGTAAAGTAGGAGTCAGGGGTGATGGGGTGATGGAGAGGTAGGAGAAGAAAAGATTGTTACCAATTACCAATCACCCAATACCCTTAAACTACCTGGAAACTAAAATTTAGACTTGCCCAATTATTCACATCTAATACATAGGATTCGTTAGTAGTTCCATTTGTATCTACTTTCACTTTACTCGCATTATGTAAGTCTTGTAGTAAAGCTTGGGCAACTTCTAAATCATTAACTAAAGGACTAATGGGCTGTTGATCAGCGGTGGGATACTTAACACTTCGCAAAGCTGTCAAGGTTTGAGTAAAAGGGGCTGCGGAAATAATTAGTTGATGTTCAGCAAAAAATGCCCTTGTTGACAACAACCAACCAAAAGTATTGTCATTTTCCGGGAATTTTAAAGTTTGTCCTGGAGTAATGACAACTTCTTCTAAACGGGGTTTGCTGTTGGGGTTATCCTCTTCTGAAGGAATTTGCCAAGGATAAAATGCTACGGCACTTCTATTATTATTTAATCCTACCAGCATTAAATAGATGGGGCGATCGCTCAAGTTTTCTACCCGGTACTGCATCCTACTACCGACAGGAACGGTGGGAACAGATGTTCCTGGGGTAGCAATTACTTTGTTAGCTATAGTTTCCCCACTCACACTACCCTTTGTTTGGCGCTGCATGACTAGACGGGATGAAATTTTATTAACTATCTCCAAACTAGCTTTTACAGCCAAGCGAGAAGAACCTTCATTTTCTGTCAGTCGCCATAACTTTGCTGCTAACAGTGTGGAAAACTTAGGCGTTAATCTTTGCACTGCAACTTTCACCGCTTCTCCCACTTCACCAGCAGTATTCAATATTGGTTCGCCACCAATTGAAAAAATACTATAGCGGCTAGGTGTGCTTTGGAGTTTACCAAAAATATAATCAGCACCCTGTTCTGGGGCAGCGATATTTACCTTTCTGGTAATAGCAGCAAAGGCGCTGGTAGCGTCTACACGCTCAATTCTTTCTAGTCCTCCACCTAAAGCAACTGTTAAATTAATATTTCGTGGCAGAACTCGGACATTTTCTTGTACCAGTTGCCCAATTTGCAGAGGTTGGTTAGGGTTTTGGTTTAATATTTGGGCTTTTGCTCTTAAACCAGTCCGTGACTTAACAATTAACTGTTCTCCACTTAGTGTAGTCAGTCTTGAACCTACACCATAATATTGGCAAACGTGGGGGGGTAGTCCTCCTAACCATAACTGGGCTGTTTTACTTTCCTCGTCCTTAGCTCTAATTACTGCTTGAGCATGACTACGTTCTAGGGGAAAAATATCAGTTACTAAACTACTTTGGGGATTTTTCTTTTCTGTTAATAATCCTGGTTGCTGCTCACCACCCAGTTTGTACATGGAACTACTAACGTGGGAAAATAAAACTTGGATGGTTGTTGCTGGTGTAGTTTCCCATAGATATTGAGTTAAGGCATAGGTAAACAAACCTGCTGTGAAACCAGAGAATAACATTTCCCCCGCTGGTTGTTCTGGGTTGGAAGTTGCTTTTAACACCATTAAATTTGAATTATTAATGGCTGTGTTTTCGGTTTGGAGGTTGTTCAGAAACTCCAATTCTTTAACTGTTAATTTTGCCGTCAGTGATTCCGGACGAGAACGAAATCGCAAACCTGATGGCTGTGGTGTTGTTCTAACATTGTAACTTGTATCTAAAACCGCTGCTACTTTTGCCGTGGGCAGCGATCGCAATAATTGTAAAAGAGTTTCTTCTAATAAATAGTTGACAACTATACCATTGTATGTATCTTTATCAACGGGAATCAAGGCATTTTCTACAGTCTCTGGTAAATTTCCCGTTTTCACACGAGTGCCGTAGCCGCTAAAGTGGAAAATTACCACATCATCGGCTTTTGCTTGTTTACCCAAATGATCTAAAATAGCAGCCTCAATAAATTCTCGACTGGCTTGTTCGTCTGTGAGGGTGAGAATGTCTGAATTTGCAAAGCCAAAGCGGTTTATTAACAGTTCTGTTTGCAATTCCACATCTGTTAAGCAACCGCTTAAACCAGAGCTTTGTGGATATTCATTAATACCCACCAACAAAGCCAATTTGCGAGAGTTAGGTGTTGCTAAAGCTTGGTGGTAGCGGTTTCCCAAAGTTAACCACTCAGCTTGAGTTAAACCCAACAATGCCAGTATCGAGCCAATTCGTTCTAAAAACGCACGCCGTTTCATAGTTAGCTATCAGCCATCAGTCCATTAGCTTACAGCTTAAAGGGCTGAGGGCTGGAGAGTAAAGTTTGAAATTACACTTTTTGCTAGTTTTTTAACTGCTTTAAACTGAAGTTGGTTGAGGGATGGACATTGCCCTGGCTAATTCTGCCGCTACTTCAGGACGAGAAAATTCTGGTGGTGGTAATTCTCCACGACGTAACATTTCTCTAACTTTTGTTCCTGAGAGGTGAACCCGTTCCTCTGGTTTGCTAGGACTGGTTTTAGTTGTGGCCATTTGTTTGGTGCGTGTGCAATAAAACGCGTGTTCAAATTTCATTGGCACAATGCCCATTTCTCCTGGCTCAAATTCATCAAAGATATATTGAGCGTCATAAGTACCGTAGTAGTCACCTACACCAGCGTGATCTCTACCGACGATAAAATGAGTACAGCCGTAGTTTTTACGCACTAAAGCATGGAAAATGGCTTCTCTGGGACCTGCGTAACGCATGGCTGCTGGGTTAATGGCCAAAATTATCCTATCTAAAGGATAGTAGTGTTCCATGAGTATTTCATAGCAACGCATTCTTACATCTGCGGGGATATCGTCTTGTTTGGTTGCCCCTACTAATGGGTGTAAAAATAGACCATCAACTGTTTCCAAGGCGCACTTTTGAATATATTCGTGGGCGCGGTGGATGGGGTTACGGGTTTGGAAACCAACTATTGTTTTCCAGCCTTTTTCTCTAAACATTTGTCGGGAGGCGGCGGGATCTATTTGGTATTTGGGAAACTGGGGATGGGAATCACGTTGTAGTAACCAAATATCCCCAGCCAAATTCACAGAACCCTGATTGTATACTACCTGTACTCCAGGGTGTTTGGCTTCGTCTGTGCGATATACATTGATAGCTTCGCGTTTTTTATCGTAGGTGTATTTTTCGCTCAGTTCTAAAACCCCAATAAATTCTCCTTTGGGGTTATCCAAACGGACTAAACTACCTATTTCTAAGGGTGCGGCGATTTCTTCTGTGACAGATAGGGTAATGGGGATTGACCAGACAGTGCCGTTAGCCAGTCGCATTTCTACTACCACACGATCATAGTCTGCTTGGTTCATGAAACCAGTCAGGGGGCTAAAACCACCAATGGCAATCATTTCTAAGTCGGAAACGGCTCGCTCATCCAGTGTGACACATGGCAGATATTCGGCTTTGGAAAGAAATAATTCTTTTTGTGCTGATGAAGCAATTCGGTTAATTAACTCTCCGCCGTGGGGGGCGATGGCATCTTGGTAACTCAACGTGATTCCTTCCGTATTTTATAAATATTGTTGCAAACTATGTACTAAGTTATCAAATTGTCGGTACTTTGTGCTACGGATTTTTAAAAAATTTTGCTAATTGCCGGTCGGAATTGGGGTGATGGGGTACAAAACTTTAAATACTGTAATTTATCGCACATCCTGATTGGTAGCTGTTAAATTGATAAACAGGCTCATACATTCATATTTGTAAGGAACAAAAAGCATGGGTTTGTTTGATAGAATTGCGGGTAGTCGTAAAAAGGCTTCGACTACACTCGGACCGGCGGAAGCGTTTGCAGCTATAGCCTTAATTGCGGTTGCGTCTGATGGTTATATTAGCGATACGGAAGCGCAAGCACTGAGTACAATTTTGGGCAGGATGCAATTATTCAGAAGCTATCCTGGCGATGTGATGCGGAAGATGTTTGATAAACTTTTGAGTATTATGCAGCGGGAAGGTTTGGATGCTTTGTTTAATGCTGCGACTACTGCTTTACCCCATGATCTCACAGAAACGGCTTTTGCTGTGGCTACGGATATTGTTTTAGCTGATGGGGAAGTGACGGAAGAGGAAGAAAAACTTTTAAATGATTTGTGTCGGGTTTTGGAAGTTCCCGAAGAAACGGCGATTAAAATTATTGATGTGATGTTGATTAAAAATAAGGGATAATAATTCGTAATTCGTAATTCGTAATTAAGAGGGTTTAATAATTCATTAATTGGGATTATGAATTATGAATTATCAATATTTTTTGTTTCACGTATAAACACATAAAGATTTAAACAGGGGAACCTAGAATGTAAGATAAAAAAATTATACTTGCTGTAAGTTGTTGGACATTTAATCTTTAAACTTGTATAATAAAGGGGAGTGTATTAACTTCCCAACAATACTTTCATGTAGTTACTCTATTCAGATTTGATGTGTTTATAATTTATTTGCCTGAACTGTTGTTTTAATCAATATTATATAGTACAATAGTATTTCAATACTATAAATATTACTCGCTCGAAGGAAGAAATGTAAGATACTTTTTATTACTAAGAAGAGTTGTTGGAATTATCAAAATGGCAGGAAAAAAATATGCTTAATTGTCATGATGTTGCAAAGTATTTTCTATCTCGAGCAGATGAAGATGCTGGGGATTTAATTTCTAATCTGAAACTACAGAAATTACTGTACTACGCACAAGGTTTTCATTTAGCACTGTATAACGAACCTTTGTTTCCTGAGCTTGTTGAAGCTTGGATTCATGGGCCAGTTGTACCGGAAGTTTATCATGAATATAAAAACTTCGGTTCTAATGCAATTCCCATTCCTGAAGATATTGATTTTTCGATATACGATGAAAAAACTGTTGATTTACTAGATGAAGTTTATAGCGTATATGGTCAATTTTCAGCTTGGAAATTGCGGAATATGACCCATAATGAAGAACCTTGGAAAGACACAGATGTAAGTGGTGTTATTACTCATGAATGTCTGAAAAAATATTTTAAAACTCAGCTTTTAGATGAAGATGAGTAAGAAAAAAATTAAACAACCCCAAAAAGATAGGGGTAATAAGCTAACAACTCCAAATGATCAACGAGAAATTTCTCCAGAAAAAGCTCCACCTGTATTTTCTCTACGTTACCTAGAGGGCGAATATTGTTTAACTAAGTGTAAGCAAGATGATCAGGTTGCATTTGCTTTAAAATTGCATAGACTGAGTAAATTAACATGGAATGAAATACACTCACAAGGTAGACACAAACTGGGTTATGAGAAAATTTCTAGGAATGCTATCAAAGCACCAATTCCCAAGTTAATTACAGAAGATGTAAATTTTATTGCTTTTCGCTTTTCTGGGATGAAACCAATGGTAGGCTATAGAGATGGTGCTATATTTTATGTTATTTGGTTAGATAGAAATTGTACTCTTTACGATCATGGTTAATTGCTGTTTGTAGATAGTAAATTTTCTATATAACAATTACACTATAAATACTTGCTTTGCTGTTAATTGCAAGTGAGGGAACATGGAAGACACGAGTTTTTTATTATTTTGAAACAATTGCTTTTGATATTCATCCCCCACAAGCTTACAAATTGTAATAGTTGGCTGTTTAGGTCTACCAATATATTCTCTCCCACCGATGCCTAAATAATCTATAATCCAATATTCCGGTACACCTAATAAAGCATAATCTTCTATTTTACGAGCGTAGTCATTTTGCCAATTTGTACTCACAACTTCTGCAATTAGTTTAATGGATTTTCCTAACGTAATTACAGGTTCTTGTTGCCATAATGGTTCATTAATTAGTTGTGTGTGGTCTAACACAATAACATCGGGACGAAATGCTGTTTCTGTTCCCAATAGTTTGATTAAACAGCGATGGGGAATAAAATATGGTAAGTCCTGACGATCAATTTCTACATTCAGTTTTCTCCCAATTAAAGATGATACTTGTTCATGGGGTCCTGTTGGTTCCATTTTGATTAATTCCCCATCAATGAGTTCATAATTGTCGCTGTCACCGTACTGAGTAATAAATTCATTGACTGTGATCAGTTTTGGGGGTGATTGTACCATGATTATTTTTCCTCACGATTAGGTAAATCTTGGGAATTAACTAAAACTGCTCAATAATTCCCCCACCTAATACCTTATCCCCTTGATACCAAACCGCTGCTTGTCCTGGGGTAATACTGAATTGGGGTTCCTCAAAAACTAACCGCACACGGTCGCTTTCCAAAGGTATCACCGTCACAGGTACAGGTTTTGAACGATAGCGAATTTGCACCTCTGCACGAATGGGAGTTGCAGGTTCAGCAATAGAAACCCAATTAACTCTATTGACTGTACATTCTGATTCTGTTCCTTTGGTGCGATCGCCTACAACTACTTTATTATTAACTGCATCCAATTCAATTACATACAAAGGTTCAGCGGCCGCAATTCCTAAACCTTTTCTCTGACCAATGGTGTAATGATGGACACCATCATGTTGACCCAAAACCTTACCAGTGGTATCCACAATATCACCGGGTTTGGGTGCTAAATATTTATCTAAAAATGCCCGCATCGAACCGTTACTTTCAACTAAGCATAAATCTTGACTTTCTGGTTTATCTGCGGTGGTTAGACCGTATTCTGTAGCTATTCTGCGAGTATCACTTTTATTTAATTCTCCCAGGGGAAAAATTGAAGAACCTAGTATATCTTGAGACAAATCATATAAAAAGTAAGATTGATCTTTGTTACGGTCAACGGCGCGTAATAATTGATAACGTCCGCTGGTTTCATCGTAAGTAATTCTGGCGTAATGACCGGTAGCAATGCGATCGCTACCTAATGTTTCCCGTGCATATTCCACCATTGGCGCAAACTTCACAGTTTTGTTACATTGGGAACAAGGTAATGGCGTAATTCCCACACTATAACCAGAGACTAAATAATCAACAATATTGGCTTGAAAGACATCCCGCATATCCACAACTTCATGGGGAACGCCTAATTGTTCACATATACTTGCTGCGTCAATCATTCCTTCAGAGCAGCATTGACCCTTACCTTTCATTAACCAAAGGGTCAAACCTATGACATCATAGCCCTGATTGTGTAAAATAGCGGCAGCTACAGAACTGTCAACGCCACCAGAAAGACCAACAACAACTTTTTTCATAATTCACACTTGTAAAAGTGCTTGCTACTGATTTTTTTAGTAAAGGCTTTTGATTTCAGTACAAAGCAAAATACTTTCCAATTGTAGCACAAGTGCGATATGCGTTAAGCTTGACTCAAGTCTCATTAAATTTTCTGCTATTTGGGGTTTCACCCATCTCCGTAATTTTCCCTTAGCTGATTACAATGAAAATACGGCATGACTAAATTCACAAGTCAAAATTCAAAATACTTGTAAATCATGCTTTTCAAGTATTTTAAATGTTTATTAATGCCGTGTTGTCCTAAAAGAAGACTTGCATAACACTGAGTTAAAAAATATGCCTAATTTAATCAAACAGCGAATTTCTAATTTACCCATACTTTCCTTGTTCTTAGGTGGATGCTTGGTGCTAATTCCCCACTCTAGTCAAGCACAACAAACATTACCTAATCTCTATCAGATTGATCCTTATCAACAAACATTACAACAGTTGCAACCACAACCTACTCAAATTGTAGATTTTGACACAAATAACCAGATATATCAAACTAACCCAACTACACAAATAAATCAAAATCAACAAAATTTTGATAAATATATTGTCTATATTGATAGTGATAATAGAGGACTTTTGCAAAGAGTTAAACAAATTGAAAGCACTGCTTATATTCGAGAAGTTAATGGTAAGAAAATTATTCAATCAGGTGTATTTACTAGACCAGACAATGCTCAACGCAGGGTCAAAGAATTGGAGTTAAATGGTATCACTGGCGCTGGTATTTTTGGCTCTTCTAATTCAGGTCAAATGTCTTATTACTCTGATCGAGTAATGCCTGATTATAATTATTTTTATAAAAATCCTAACAGTAGTTCATTTAATAGCAATAATCCTAGTCCTAATATTGTTCAAAAACAAGCTAATTATTACTATGTGGTTATTCCCACTAGCTTAAATAATTTGAATTTTCTGGGACAAGAAATACAACAAAAAATAGGTGGTAATGCTAATGTTTTTCCCAGAAATCAGCCCAGAGGAACTCATATAGCTGTAGGTGCTTTTCGAGAACGTTCAGATGCTGAACAATGGAATGATTATTTAAAAAGTTTAGGTTATGGTAATGCCAGAGTTTATTATGGAAAATAGGTGAATAATAACTAATGATTAAAGAACAAATAGTAGTTACATCTGCCCAAATGCGTGACATTGAAGGGCGAATATTTGCTGGGGGAATGCCGGTTGCTGCTTTGATGGAAAAGGTAGCAGGTTTAATTAGCAACAGGTTAAAATCTATTATTCCCAAAGATAGAACTATCGGAATTTTAGTTGGTCCCGGACACAATGGAGGTGATGCTTTAGTTGTAGCGCGAGAGTTGCATTTTCAAGGTTATCAAGTTTGGATTTATCAACCTTTTCCTAAACTCAAAGAATTAACTTCTCAACATTTACAATATGCTCAAAGTTTGGGTATTCCTTGTTATCAAGAACTTGCAGAATTACCAAGTTGTGATTTTTTAATTGATGGGTTATTTGGGTTTGGTTTAGAAAGAGAAATTACCGGAAATATTGCTGCTACAATTAACCATTTTAATGATTGGAATTGTCAGATTTTTAGTATTGATTTACCTTCGGGTTTACACACAGATACAGGGGAAGTTTTAGGTACTGCAATTCGCGCTACTCATACCTTTTGTTTAGGTTTATGGAAACAGGGTTTATTACAAGAACAAGCATTAGAGTATATTGGTAAAGCGGAATTAATTGATTTTGATATTCCCTTAGCTGATATTCATGTAATTTTAGGTGAAGTTCCCAAAATTAAACGCATTACTAAAACAACAGTATTTAATACCTTATCTTTACCTCTTCCCCCCACAACCCATAAATATAAATCTGGACATTTACTATTAATTTGTGGTTCAAAACGTTATGCAGGGGGAGCAATTTTAACAGGTTTGGGTGCGCGTGCTTCCGGTGTGGGGATGTTATCAATTGCTGTACCTGAATCTATTAAACCGCTTTTAGTTTCCCATTTACCAGAAGCTTTAATTATTGGCTGTCCTGAAACCGAAACTGGGGCAATTTCTGATTTACAATTACCTCCAAAAACTGATTTAAGTTCATTTAGTGCTATTGCTTGTGGACCCGGTTTAACAACTGATGCTACTCCAATTGTGGAACAGGTAATTAATAGTGAAGTTCCCTTAATTTTGGATGCTGACGGTTTGAATATTTTAGCACAATTAGGGACTATTCCTACTTTAAGAAAACGCCAAAATACAACAATTCTTACACCCCATACAGGTGAATTTCATCGTTTATTTCCTGATATTAATTATCAAGATAGGGTAAAAGCAGTACAAACGGCAGCATTACAAACGGGGGCTGTAGTGCTGTTAAAAGGGGCAAGAATAGCTATTTCTAACCCTGAAGGTGTCGTTTGGATCAATCCTGAAAGTACCCCAGCTTTAGCCCGTGGTGGTAGTGGTGATGTGTTGACTGGTTTAATGGGGGGAATTTTGGCGCGGGTTGTTAATAAACAAGTGAATATTGAAGATGTGGTAGCTGCTGCTTCTTGGTGGCATTCTCAAGGGGGTATTTTAGCAGCAAAAGAAAGGACAGAATTAGGTGTTGATGCGTTTACTTTAACGCAATATTTGATGAGAGTTTTGGTTGATATGTAGTTTGTTAATTATTTGAAATAACAGATATGTAGGGTGTGTTAGCGATAGCGTAACGCACCAAAACCTTGATCATGGTGCGTTAGGAACTCCGTTCTAACACACCCTACAACACCTAATTTTTTCAAAAATCAAATAGTAATTCTATTGATAGTTTGCTCATCATCTGAAAAACAACAATTTATCATTTATTATGTAGAAATAATGAATAAATACAGTTGAATTTTCATTAACAATGCGACGGGATTCTATTTTTTATAAATTGTTCAAACAATTTCCCGGTTTATTGTTTGAATTAGTAGATGAACCACCACTAGAAGCAGATAGTTATGTATTTGAATCGGTGGAAGTAAAAGAAACAGCTTTCCGAATTGATGGGGTGTTTTTACCTCCAGCTAATGCGGTTTCTCAAATGGTGTTTTTTGCAGAGGTGCAGTTTCAGAAAGATGAAAATTTATATTTTCGCTTCTTTTCGGAATTATCGCTGTTTCTGCATCGCCATACTATTCGTTATGATGATTGGTATGGGGTGATCATTTTTGGTTCGCGGAGTTTAGAACCATCAAATTTAAAGATTCATCGGTCTTTGTTAGCAGGTGATCAAATTCGTCGGGTATATTTAGATGAGTTGGGAGATGTACAGCAGCAACCGTTGGGGTTAGGTTTGATGTTGCTGACAATTCAGGAAGAGACTGAAGCAATAGAAACAGCAAAGTTTTTGTTAGCTGAGGCACGGAAACAGTGGGAAGCAGCGATAATAGATTTAATCACGACTATTATTGTTTACAAGTTTACTAAACTAAGTCGCAAGGAGATTATAACCATGTTGGGATTAGATTTAGAAGAACCAAAAGCTATACGGGAAGCGAAAGAAGAGGGAGAAAAAATAATCGCTCTGCGTTTTTTAAAACGGCGTTTGGGTAATGTTCCTGATGAGTTGTTGTCGCAGGTTCGGGGTTTATCTTTAGCACAGATTGAAAATTTATGTGATGTGCTTTTGGATTTTACCACTGTAGCAGATTTGGAAGGGTGGTTACAGCAGCAATAAATTACTCTTTTTATTCTATTTGATGTCTGAATATTGCCACACCGAAAAGGTGTGGTTTAGATCAATATTTGATGAAAGTGATCAAAAACTAGGAGGGACATAAATGATAAATCAATCTTTTGTCAATACTCAAACTCTCTATGAACAGGATTTTTATTTATGGACACAAGCAATTGTTGAGCAGTTGAAAGAAAATAGATTTAATGAAATAGATATACCTAATTTAATTGAAGAAATTGAAAGCATGGGTAGAAGTGAAAAACGGGAGTTAAAAAGCCGTTTAATTGTGTTATTGATGCACTTACTAAAATGGCAATATCAACCAGAAAAACGCAGTGAAAGTTGGCGCAGTACGATTACTGAACAAAGGATTTGTATTGAAGCATTATTAGAAGATAGTCCTAGTTTGCAACCTTTACTTACAGAAGTATTTGCAGATTGTTATGAAAAAGCTCGTCTGAAAGCGTCTGATGAAACAGGAATTAAGTTGAATTTCTTTCCTAAAGAATCTCCTTTTACTTTAGATGAGACTTTGAATGATTATTTTTTAAAGAATTAAGCTATATTAACAAATAAAAATAAAATATAGATAAATAATCAAGAAATATAAGGAGTAATTCTAACGTGGAAAATGAAAATTTAAATATTTTGTCAGCAGATAACCCTTTAACTAATCCGAAAGATGACAAATTAGGATATGCTTCCTTCGCTGAAAATCTGGCTAACAGCATTTGTAAAATGTCTCCTCCAGATGGTTTAGTGATGGCTGTTTATGCTCCTTGGGGTTCAGGTAAATCAACTTTATTGAATTTTATAGTTCACTACCTGGAACAAAAGCCAGAAGAAGAACAGCCGATTATTGTACCTTTTAATCCCTGGTGGTTTTCAGGACAGGAAGACCTCACGAAAAGCTTTTTTGATCAATTGCGAGGTGTTTTAAGTGAAAAATGGAAATCACAGGGGAATGGTTTATTAAAGCAGTTAGACAGTTTAGCTGATAGAGTATCTACAATTCCTGATGCCAAAGCCAAAATATTTGCGACAATAGTAAAAACACTTAGACAGCCAAAGGATATATACAAATTAAAAGAAGAAATTGAGAAAACACTGAGAGATCAGAACAAGCGAATATTGGTTGTTATTGATGATATTGATAGGCTGACTGCTGAAGAGATTAGACAACTATTTCGAGTAATAAAAGCAGTCGCTAATTTTCCTAATGTTATTTATCTGTTGCTATTCGACAAAGAAGTTGTCGTCAAAGCACTCGAAGATATACAGAAAATAGATGGTGAAGCCTACCTTGAGAAAATAGTTCAAGTTCCCTTCGAGTTACCTCTTCCAGATAAATTGTCACTTCGCAGATTATTTGAGGCAGACTTACAGAAAATATTTGCCGATACTCCAGAAGAGCTATTTCAAAAAGACCATTGGCGAGAAGTTTATTTGCAAGGTATAGAACATTTTATAACTACACCTCGCAGTATTCGGAGGTTAATAAATACCTTGATGGTAACATATCCAGCAGTCAAGGGAGAAGTTAACTTTGTTGATTTTATTGCGATTGAAACTATCCGAGTATTTTGTCCATTTATTTACAATATAGTCCGCTATAATTCAGAATTATTTTCTCCTTATCATCTCAATCTGACATCCTCTAGTTTTATGAGTGATGAAGAACGTAAAATATTTCATGATTCTTGGATTAACCAAATTGATGAAAAAGATAGAAAATCAATAAAGAATATAATGGTGCTAATTTTTCCCGGAATTAGAAAGGCTATAAGACAACAAAATATGATAACAACAAGTGAGGGGTTAGTAAAATATAGAAACAAACTCCGTATATGTGTTGGAGAAATATTCCCTCGTTATTTTCGTCTAGCAATACCAGAAGGTGATATATCAAATGCTGAAATGAAAGCCATATCAGCATTAGCAAATGATTCTCAGGCATTTGCTGAAAAATTATTAGAGCTTTCCAATCAAATACGCCCTGATGGTACAAGTAGAGTAAAATTGTTTTTGAGTTGTTTGAGGGATTTGGATGAAAAAGATATTCCTTTAAATTGTGTCCCTTCAATTTTAGAAGCTTTATTTAAAGTTGGTGATAATCTGCTGAGATTAGAAGATCAAATAAACTCAAGTTTTGCTATGGGTAATGAATATGAAATAGAATTTTTGATTCATCAGCTTTTAGAAAGAATAGAAAAAGAGAAACGTGGGATAATTCTTCAGGAAACAATGCAAAATGGAGAAGCAATATTTACCATAGTTTGGCAAGTTGTTTCTCTGAGAGAACAGCACGGTAAGTCTGAAGCTACAAGAAGTAAACCAGAAGAAGAAAGACTTGTTAATGGACAACAACTGGAAGAATTAGAGCAACTAGCGTTAGATAAGATAAGAAAGGCTGCACAACAAGACAAAATACAATATGATTTATTGAAAGTGCCAAGACTAAGAGCAATACTAGCTTTTTGGCGTGATTTAGGTGGTTTAGAAGAAATTAAACAATGGGTACAAAATGTTATTAAAAAAGACCAAGATTTAGTAGAATTGCTAGGAAATTATGTCGTTAAAAATAGAGAGGGTTATAGATTAGATTCTCAGTGGTTATCACCTTATTTAGAAGCATTTGAAATTATTGAAAGAGTTAGGAATTTAGCAGAAGATACAAGTTTAACGGAAACTCAAACAGTAGCTCTACAGCAATATATTAAAGAATACGAAATGCGGGAACGAGGAGAAAATCCAAATTACCCATTTCCTTAAATAGTATATTTCATGCACATGAGTTAAAACTTCATTGATTTGTTATCATAGAGTAACAGGAGGTTAAAAAATATATGACAGCACCTCAACCAACAGTAACCACAAACACCAATCTTTACGAACAAGATTTTTACCTGTGGATAGAAATAACCGCCAAAAAATTAAAAGCAGGTAAATTTACAGAAATTGATTTAGAAAATCTGATAGAAGAAATCGAAAGCATGGGAAGAAGTGAAAAAAGAGCATTAGAAAGTAATTTGGTAGTGCTGTTAATGCACCTGTTAAAATATAAATATCAGCCAGAAAAACGCTCTAAAAGTTGGCTTTCGACTATATTTGAACATCGTCGGAGATTAAATAAACAATTCCAAGATAGTCCTAGTCTCAAAAAATATTTTTTAGAAACATTTGCAGAATGTTATCAAGATGCACGTCAACAAGCATCTATAGAAACTGGTTTAGAATTAGATATTTTTCCTTTAGAATCTCCTTTTAATACCGATGAATGTTTAAATCCAGACTTTTTACCTGGTTAATTCAATTCCTAATTCTTATCCTTTCATGAACTCATCACACCCACACCATCTTTAATTAAATGACCATCTTCCATATAAATAATCCGATCAGCAATATCTAAAATTCGATTATCATGGGTAACAAGTAAAATTGTACAATCATGTTCTTTAGCTAATTTCTGCATTAATTCTACTACATCTCTACCCGATTGTTTATCTAGTGCTGCTGTAGGTTCATCTGCTAAAATAATCTTTGGGTTACTAACTAATGCACGTGCAATAGCAACTCTTTGTTTTTGTCCACCTGATAAACTATCTGGATAGTAATTTAGTCTTTCTCCCAAACCTACATCTTCTAACATTTTTTGGGAACGGTTCATCATTTCTATTGTTGAGATTTTGGGATGTACTTCTAAACCCATTCTCACATTTTGAATTGCTGTTAAACTCCCATGTAAATTATGCGCTTGGAAAATATAACCGTGATTTCTTCTGGCTTGGGTGAGTTGTTTTGCTGTTGCGTTACATAGTTCTTTATCTAATATTTTTAAACTTCCTGACTGTGCAGAACGTAACCCACCAACTAAGGTTAATAAGGTGGTTTTACCAGAACCAGATGGTCCTGTCATGATGATAATTTCACCTGCGTTAATGGTGAGGTTGATATTAAATAAAACTTGTTTTTTTAGTTGTCCAGTCCCGAAGTAATGATCAATATTTTGGACATCAATTACTGGTTTGGAAGTATTAATGGTTTGCATGATTGAGTATTTTAAGAGTTTTTTCACGCAGAGTCGCAGAGTCGCAGAGAGAAATTTTGAGTTTTTAAAACATATCTGCTGGGTCTGCTGATTGTAGTTTACCTGTGGCTATTGTCCCGGAAATTGCACACATAATGATGGTTAAAATCAGGACGAATATCGCTCTAGCTAATGTCATGTATAGGGGTAAGTTTGTGGCATTTGCGGCAAGTTTATAAAGTCCTAATGGAACTACAAAACCAGGGATAAATCCTAATGCTGCTAATATGATTGCTTCTTCAAATATTACTCCTAATAAATATGAGTTATTATATCCCATTGCTTTAAATGTTGCATATTCTTTAAGGTGGGAATTTACGTCTGTTGATAATACTTGATAAACTATTATAACTCCAACAATGAATCCCATTGCTACACCCATACTAAATATAAAACCTACGGGACTTTCTTTTTGCCAATATGCTTTTTCTAAGTTTACATATTCTTCGTGGGTAAGAACTTTTACGTCTTCATACTTTTCTAAATGTGTTTTTAATGCTGCTGCTACTTGTTCTATTTCATATCCTGATTTTACATCTATCAAACCTAAACTAATGCTTCCTACTGATCTTCTGGGAAAGATTCTTAAAAAGTTTTCATCGCTGGAAATTAATGTTCCATCTGCACCAAAGGAAGCACCTAGTTTGAATAAACCACTAATATTAATTGTCCGTTTTTCTATTTCTGTACTAACTGTTTTACCAGCTTCTATTTGAGCAAAAACTTGATCATAATCTCCCCTTGCACCCCGATCAAAAATAAAGTTATTTGGTAATTTAATAGTGTCTAATTGGTTATCAATTTCCGGGATATTTAATGCAGATTTTTCAGGATGAAAACCTATTGCTTGTACAGATGTTTTGCGTTTTGTTTGTGGGTTTTTCCAGGTTACTAAACCAATATACATGGAGTCGGCAGACTTGACACCGGGTACATCCGCAGCTTGTAATAGTCTCCTGCGGGAAAAGGTGGACATATTTTGTAAATTTTTGCTTTGGGGACTAATTAATATTATGTCTGCATTGACAGCGCGATGAAATCTGGTGTTGCTGTCATATAAAGCATTTTGAAAACCTAACTGCATAAAAATTAGCACGTCTGCAAATGCAATACCGGATATCGCAACTAACAACCGACTCTTTTGATGATTTAATTGTAACCATCCCAACGGTGTACGTCTTTGTAATTCTTGAATAAATCCTATCATAGTAAAAATACTGCCTTGATTTGTAAATTAGTCAATTGTTTTGCTTTATTACTTGATTCTTGATCTAGTTTTATATGCACTTCTACAACTCTTGAGTCAATATTTTCACTAGGGTCTGAGTTCACAACATTTTGCCGTTGCACTTTCCAACCAATGCTTTCTACCGTTCCTTGTAATTCTTCCGCTAAAGAAATACTAGATATTTTTACTTTTTGTTCAGGTTTAATTTTACTGATGTCACTTTGGTAAACTTCCGCTACTGCATACATCTGGTTAGTTTGCCCAATTTCTACGATTCCATTATTAGATACTACTTCCCCCGCATGAGTATAGATATCAAAAATTACACCATCTTGGGGTGATTTTACATAAGCCTGATCTAAATTAGCCTTTGCTTGTTTAGCTGCGGCTATGGTACGATTTAGTTCAGCTTTTGCTGCTGCAACATCTACCGGACGCACTTCGGCGATTTTGTCTAAGGTGGCTTTCGCAGATGTGATTTGTTTGCTACCAGTGGATTGCATCCTGTTTAATGCGGTTTTGGCTTCGTTAATTTGCTTTTTTCCAGTGCTGTCAATGCGATTGAGGTTTGCTCTTGCTTCGTTCAACTGCTGGGTAATGGTATCAACAGTCAGGTTTTTACTATCAAATAATGACTGAGAAATTGCCCCATCTCGGTAAAGTTGCTGATATCTCTTCAATTCAACTTGGGCATTTTTCAGTTCTGCTTGTAGTCTGTTTATTGTTGCTCGCTGTGCTGCGATTTCTCCTTGCCATTGTGCTTCTAATCTCGCTACGGCTTCTCTCTGTCCAGTTTCATCTCCTAGCTTTTGGGCTTCTATTCTGGCAATTTCGGCTTTTTGAGCGTTTATTTCTCCAGTTTTTGCCCCTTGTTGAACTTTTTCCAGGTTTACCTGGGCAATTCTCACCGCTGCTTGTGCTTCTTGATATGCTGCTTCTAGTCGTGGTAGATTATCTAAAATGGCTATAACTTGTCCAGTTTTAACTTTGTCCCCTTCCTGGACTAAAAGTTTTTCTACCCTGCTTCCTTGATTAGATGTAGGTGCAGAAAGCTGAATGACTGTTCCTTTGGGTTCAAGTCTTCCCAATGCTGTCACTGTCTTAATTTCCGGTGTGGTAATTTCGGAAACTTGAGCGTTTTTAGTTGTTTCCGCTTGGCTTTGTAATATTCTGTATCCTTGAAACCCACCAATACTTAAAATGATTGCTGCTCCCAGAATAATGACTGGTTTTGGGCTAGGTTTAAATTCTAGAACACGCATCATAGAGTAACCTTTTCTGATTGAAGATGCTAACTAAACTAATCAGTTTAGTGCTACTAATAAACTAAACCGTCCATTACAATAATGTCAAGGGCGATCGCTAAAATAGCTAAAATAATTGATTTGGATAGCTGATATGCGAAAAAAGAGCAAAGAAGTAGAAGAAAGTTCTGGAGAAAGATTGCTGTTAACAGATAAAGTTGATGCTATTCTGGCTGGTGCTATGCAGGAATTTCTCACTCATGGTTATGCTGCAACTAGCATGGATCGGGTGACAGCAGCAGCAGGAGTATCAAAAGCAACTGTATATAGCTATTTTCAGGATAAAGAAGGGTTATTTACTGCGCTGATTGAAAAATTAGCTAAGGAAAAATTTATGGCAGTTTTTAACTCGGAAGATCCGCAATTTCTCGCAGCAGAACCAGAATTAGTTTTACGTCGAATTGCCAACAATATTTTAGATGGAGTTGGTTGTTCACAGGAGTTATTGAGTTTTATCCGGCTAATTATTGGAGAATCTGGGCGTTTTCCGCCTCTAGCGCAAATTTTCGTCCGCAATGTCCATAAAACAGCGTTGGATGTGATTTGTAACTATTTTGCTGCACATCCAGAATTACAACTACCTGATCCAGAGGTATCAGCACGGGTATTTATGGGGACTTTGGTACATTTTCGGATTATTCAGGATTTATTACATGGTGCGGATATTTTACCAATGGAGAGCGATCGCTTGGTTGAGAATTTAGTCAATTTAATGACCAGTAAGAAAGTAGATATACATGGTAGTCAGTATTCAGGAACTAGACGTAAAGCTAGTAGACGTAAACGCACATCTGGGGGTAAATTTGAGGCTGATTATGGTGATGAAACCAAAAAATTAAGGTCTATCCGGTTGACAGATACGGCTTGGGCAAAATTGGATGAATTAGCACAGGAAAAGAATTTAACTAGGAGTGAAATGATTGAAATTTTTGCCCGTCAGGGATTGGGAGATAGTTGAAATATGTATATACATGGTGGAAATAATCTAAATTGAGAGATAATTAGAGCGATCGCATAGTCAATAAATATAATAAATAAGGTTAAAGGTTAAATGTCTCAACTATCGCATCGAAAAATATAGAAATGGTCGGGATGGGACATCACCACGACCTTAAACAGACAGGGAGTGATTTTACTTTTGTGTAATTAATTCTGTCGCATTACTTAGCTAATTGATAATTAGTTATGAATTTCCAAGTTAAGTATGTAATGTCCTAATTGTACTTTTTCTGACCACAATTCATACTCAATTCGCAAATTTTCTGGTATGTTTTTACCGATCAAATGTAGGCTTTTAGTGAAATTACGTAAGCGAATAGGTTTGTTTGGTTGTAAACATTCATTAGGTAGCCAGTAACGACTGACACCATAAACTCCTTGTTCCCAAAAATGCCGATAACTAACTTGAGTGTTACCTTGCATGGTCATGATTATCCGGTAGGGGGAAATCTCTAACCAGACAATTCTAGGACTTGTAGGAAGATCAAGAGGTTTTTTAGTTGCAGGAGGAGGATCTTCAGAGGTTAGTAAACTTCCTATTTCACAAGTAATTAGAGGTGGCGCAGTCAATAGTAAATGGAATCTATCAGTATCTTTCTGATATAATGTTCCAGACGTTTCCACCACAGACCAAACTGGTAAATCAGTGGAAATCATTGATAGACACACAGGTTTACGATGATGAGTGAGCATGGGAAGAATGAGTGTGAGAAGCTGTTGAATAAAATCAAATTAACACTAGGTGATCTAAAAAGTTATTTTAAGCAACTAAATAGTAAAACCTGCTTAATATTAACTGAATTTATTCATTTATTAATCTAGATAAATCAGGATGCAAAAAATGAGATTTTGAATTTAGACTACTACAATGATACTTTTTCTGGGTTAATTAGCCTCTATTCAGCAATCAAGAAGATTTGTTACTGCACTTTTATGATTTTTATTAGTAGATAAAATATTTTTGATACAAATTAAATGCAATAAAATACGGGATACCGAAATATAAAGTATTAACTATTGGATAACGAAAAGCGATAGGATACTAGGGAAGAATTCATCAGTGACAGCATAAGAAGTCACTGTCAAGATTTCCAGTTCATTTAAAAGCCTGTGTATCCTCATGTCGGCTGCTGTCATAAATTTAGAAACTCAAGCAAACGCTTCTCAAAACTTAATTATTCAGCGTTCCCCTGCTGGTCTATCTTTACAAGGTAGGATCAAAGTTCCTGGGGATAAATCTATTTCTCACCGCGCTTTGATGTTGGGTGCGATCGCCCAAGGTGAAACAGAAATTCAAGGACTACTTTTAGGTGAAGATCCCCGTAGCACTGCTAACTGTTTTCGGGCTTTAGGTGCGGAAATTTCCGAGTTAAACACGGAGTTAGTCAAGGTTAAGGGTATTGGTTTAGGTAATTTCCAAGAACCTGTAGATATTCTGGATGCGGGTAATTCGGGAACAACGATCCGTTTAATGCTAGGGTTGTTAGCTTCCCATCCAGGGCGGTTTTTTGCCGTTACTGGTGATGGATCATTGCGATCGCGTCCTATGTCTCGTGTAGTCAAACCTTTACAACAAATGGCCGCCCAAATTTGGGGACGCAAGGGTAACACACTAGCACCTTTAGCAATTCAAGGTCAAGCACTCAAACCCATACATTATCACTCACCGATCGCTTCTGCACAGGTTAAATCTTGTATTCTCTTAGCAGGTTTAAATACTGAAGGTAAAACTACTGTTACCGAACCTGCATTATCCAGAGATCACAGTGAAAGAATGTTAAGGGCTTTCGGAGCAGAATTAAGTATAGACCCGGAAACTAACAGTGTCACAGTGACAGGTAATGCGAAATTATACGGTCAAAAAGTCGTTGTTCCCGGTGATATTAGTTCTGCGGCTTTTTGGTTAGTTGCTGGATCTATTGTTCCTGGTTCTGAATTAGTGGTGGAAAATGTTGGTGTCAACCCCACCCGGACAGGAATTTTAGAAGCATTAGCAATGATGGGTGCAGACATCCAACTAGAAAATCAGCGAGAAGTTGCTGGTGAACCGGTTGCAGACTTGCGGGTGCGTTCTAGTCAGTTAAAAAGCTGTACTATTGCTGGGGATATTATACCCAGATTGATTGATGAAATTCCTATTTTAGCGGTAGCTGCGACCTTTGCAGAAGGAACAACAGTGATTAAAGATGCAGCAGAGTTGCGAGTCAAAGAGAGCGATCGCATTACCGTAATGGCACAACAACTTAATAAAATGGGTGCAAAAATTACGGAATTACCCGATGGTATGGAAATTACTGGTGGTACTGCGTTGGTGGGTACGGACGTAGATAGTTATACGGATCATCGAATAGGTATGAGTTTAGCGATCGCCTCACTCAATGCTACAGGTACTACCACTATATACCGTGCCGAAGCAGCAGCTATTTCTTACCCCAATTTTACCGATACATTAGTAAAAGTATGTCAATAACAGATAACAGATGATAACTGATAGCTGAATAACATCCTCAGATCCCTTATTTCTCTAAGAAGTAGGGGATTTATCTTTAGCCTTGTATATTTACTTAGTCGGTAAATAAATGTAAATTGTTAAAAGTAGCACTTGTTCGTGGTTACGCTTTAGAGTATTGTGGATTAGAAATAATCTTATAATTGCTACACTAAGCATTCACCTAAACAGATGAAACTCATAGAATCCTTAATCAACTCTGCTCAATCACAACTTCAGCAGTTTGCTCAAAGAGCAGATTTTAGTGACAAAATGATGCAGACCTTTGGTACATCCCCAGCAGGTTTACAAGGCGCTTGGGCAAACGGTATGGTGATTATGCCAGAAATTGAGCTTGTATCCAGTGGGGAAATTGACGGTGCAAATGGTGCTTTTGCAGCAACAACAAATAGGATTTACTTAGCCCAGGAATTTTTACGTAGAAATACGCATAATTTAGATGCTGTTGTTAAAACAGTCTTAGAAGAATACGGGCATTATCTTGATAATTTTATTAATGATGTAGATACAAAAGGGGATGAAGGCGCTAAATTTGCGGCTTTTGTACGTGGGGAAAATTTGAGTGTATCTCAGTTAGGACAATTAGATAATGAAGATGATCATGCAACTGTTGTTTTAGGTGGGGAAACCGTTGAGATTGAGAAAGATGATTCATCATTTGATATAGTATTTGATTATCGTTTTGATACTAACGGATTCTTTGATGATGCTGCTAGAAGAGCAACCTTAGAAGCAGCAGGTCAAATTTGGGCAAATTTAATCGAGGATGAATTTGATAATATTCCCGCTGGTATTCAATTTACTATCCAAAATCCTCAAACTGGTCAAGAAGAATCAATTACTTTAACTAATGAAATAGATGATCTATTAATTTTTGTTGGTAGTCAATCTCCTCCATTTGGTATTAGCGGTAATGCTCTAGGAAGAGGTGGTCCAAGAGGAAATGATGCCGCAGGAGACATTTTTCGCAATAGATATAATAGCTCAGATTTTGAACCTTTTGCTGGTAATATTTCTTTTGATCCAACGCCCTCATTTAGTAACGGAAGTTCTGCGGATTGGTTCTTTGATTCCACACCAGATACAGCTGATGATATTCCTACTAACACAGTAGACTTTCTAGAAACCGCCTTACATGAAATCGGTCATGTTTTAGGAATTGGTACAGCCAGTATTTTTGATCAAATTGGTCAAGATGGAGCATTTGATGGACCAAATTCATTAACTATTAATGGAGGTAATCCTATTCCTTTAGCCAGTGATTTGAGTCATACAGAAGCTAATTTTACGACCCCAGATGGCATAATATCTTTAATGGAGCCTAGTGGTGGTTCAAGGCTACCAACATCAGTTGATTTAGCAATGTTAGCTGATATAGGGTATGAAACTGTAGGATTTCAAGCACAAGGTTTTGTAGCACCCATTGCCACTGATTTAGGTGAAACTATTTTTGGTACAATTATTGATGATGTGATTGACGGTTTAGGTGGTAATGATCAAATTCAGGGTGATCAGGGTAATGATACTCTTATCGGTGGGGCTGGAAATGATACTCTTGTAGGTAGTGCAGGAATTGATACTTTCAGATTTGAAGCAAACAATGGACAAGATATAATTAACGATTTTGACATTACCAATGAAGTTATTCAAATTGCATCAGATTTAGGATTTACCACAGGTGCAGAAATTTTAGCTACACTTACTAAACCTTTCAGTAATGTTTCTCGATTTACTCTCAGTGCAGGAAACTATATTGATGTTTTCCATGAATCTACATCCGGTACACCGTTAACCGCAGCGAATTTTGCTATTGTCAGTGATTCAGTCAATAACAACCCCGTTGCAAATGATGATAGTGCAACCACATCAGAAGATCGATCAGTAATTATTAAAGTTCTGAATAATGACACCGACGCAGAAGGTAATCTTGATCTCAACACACTGCAAATTGTACAACCTAACAACGGAACAGCTAGATATATTTCCAGTACAGGAGAAATAGTCTACACACCCAATAGAGACTTTTTTGGAGAAGATAGTTTTACCTACACCATTCAAGATACAGAAGGTGGAACTTCCAATGTTGCTACAGTTAATTTAACTGTTAACTCAGTTAATGATGTTCCCGTCGCAATTGATGATAACAATACACAACCAGAAGACACAGAAAAAGTACCATTTATCATTGATGAAGATACATCAATTACTATAGATGTCTTAGCAAATGATGTAGATGTTGAGAATGGAATTGATCCACAAACAGTTACAATTGTAGACCGACCTTTAAATGGTAGATTTACCATCAACAACACCGGACAAATTACCTACACTCCTAATAATAATTTCTTTGGAAATGACAGTTTTACCTACACAGTTCAAGATAGCAATGGTGCAACTTCTAATCCTGCAACTGTTGATATTCGTGTCAATTCCGTTAATGATAACCCCACCGCAAATAACGATACAGCAACCACAGAAAGAGGTAAATCTGTAATTATCAATGTTCTCAATAATGATAGTGATGTAGAACTTGGTAATTTGACGGTTAGTGTAGCAAATAACAACTCTGCAAATGCACGTTTTTATGTTAATCCTCTCACCGGAGAAATTACATATACTCCAGAGGTTAACACCATTGGAAATGATAGCTTCGAGTATACAATTACAGATGAAAATGGGGGAACTGCTACCGCAACAGTAAACGTTTCTGTTACTCCTGAAGATATCATTAATCCCATTCCCATAGATAACAATAACTTCACAACTCAGGAAGATACATCTATTATCATAGATCCCAGAGATGATGAAGAAAACGCTGAAAATATCAACGAAAACTCAGTTATTGATGTCATTACTGGACCAAATAACGGTAGTTTCAGAGTTGATCCAATCACCAAGGAAATTACTTATACACCTAATCGTAATTTTTTTGGAAATGATAGTTTTACCTACACTATTGTAGGTGGTTCACAATTAATTAATGAAGTTGTCAACATTACAGTACAACCAGTTAATGATGTTCCCGTTGCTGTTAATGATAATTCCAGAACTAATGAGAACGAAAGTGTAGATATCAGTGTTCTCGATAATGATATTGAGATAGAAACTGACATCAATGATCTCAATATTACAGTAGAAAATGCTCCGAGAAATGGTACATTTAGTATTAATTCTAATGGGACAATTACTTATACACCTAATAACAATTTCAATGGTTTAGACAGTTTTACCTATACCATTGAAGATGAAAATGGTGCAGTTTCTAATGTTGCAAGAGTTGAAGTAATTGTTGATCCCATTAATGATATTCCCGTTGCTGTTGATGATGTGGGAACAACTGAAATAGGTTCATCTTTAATCCTTGATGTTTTAAGTAATGATAGTGATGTAGAAGGTGAAATTGATATCACTACATTACAAATCGGAACACTACCCACAAACGGAACTGTAGAAATTATTCCTACAACGGGTGAAATTATCTATACTCCTACTGGTTTGATCGGAGAAGATAGTTTTACCTACACAGTACAAGATACAGATGACGCAACTTCAACTTCTGCAACCGTAAGAATTAATGTTACCCCCAGGAATGTACCTCCCGTTGCGAATGATGATATAGTCACAACCCCAGAAGATACAACGGTTGAAATTAATGTTTTAGGAAACGATGTAGATACTAATTTTGATCTTTCCTCTGTACAAATTGGTTCTAATCCTAATAATGGTACGTTGAATTTTAATAGAACAACGGGAACAATTTCCTATCGTCCTAATGATAATTTTGCAGGAGAAGATAGTTTTACCTACACCGTTAAAGATACAAATGGTGTAGTTTCCAATCCTGCAAATGTAAATGTAACTGTTACCCCAGTTAATGATATTCCCGTTGCTAATAATGATTCACTTATCATTCAACAAGGTGAAGATATTACTGTCAATATCAAGGTTCTCGATAATGATAGTGATGTTGAAAATGGTATTGATGAAACAACTGTACAAATAGTAAGAGATCCCAATAGAGGTACTGCTACTGTTAATCCAACTACGGGAGAAGTTACTTATACACCTGATAGTGATTTCTTCGGAAGAGATAGTTTTACCTACACATTTAAAGATACAGACGGTGCAACTTCTAGTGTGGGAACAGTGAATATTTTTGTGAATCCCAGTGATGAGAATAATACACGTCCCGTAGCGAATGATGATAGCGTTACCGCAGTGGAAAATACAGCTTTAGTGATTGATGTTTTAGGTAATGACGAAGATGCAGAAAATAATATAGATGCAACTACTGTGGAGGTAGATAGTGATCCTGAAAATGGTACAGTGCGTGTAGATGAAATCACGGGAGAAATTACCTATTTACCGAATAATGACTTTATCGGTGCTGATAGTTTCAGCTACACAGTTAAAGATAGAAATGGTGTGACTTCCAATGCAGCGACAGTAAATGTTATTGTTAATCAAGGTGATCCTGAACCAGCGAACTTCAACGCTGCACAAATTTTAGATTTAGATGGAGATGTAGGACAAACTAAGCAGTTGAAAATTAGTTTTGTTTCTCAAAATACCAACTTAGTTAATGAAATTGGAGTTTTCAGAGTAGATGATGAACTGGGAACTATTAACGGTATTTCTCCTGATGACTCTGAATATTTACAAGCTGCTTTAGCAAATTCTCAAGTTGTCTTTTCTTCATTACCGAATAATGTTTTAGGAGGGGTAGATTTTACTCGACAAATTAACTTCAATGGAAGCGATCGCCTGGTATTCTATTTAGTACAAGATAGTACCACCCAAACTGTATTATCTGACCTTGCTGCTGGGAGAAATACTGCTAATGTTTTATTTGCTTTACCTAATGCAAATAGCAATGGTTTTGATCCTGTAGAAATATCAGAATTAGATCAAAGAACTTTTAGCCTATCATGGACAGATGGTGATCAAAGTTCCTTTGATAATTTTGTTTTCAATGTGGAAATTCTCCAGACAGATTCTACTCCCATCGGGACAGGATTACAAGGTAAAATAGAATTGATTGATCTCAGAGATTTAGGAACATTAACAGCTACATTTAACATAGCTAGTGAAGCAGCTTTTGATAATACAATTGGTTGGTACATTGTAGATGATGAAAATGGTAGTATTGGTGGTTTAAATCCAGGGGATAGAGGTTATGCACAAATAGCGATTTCTCAACGTAGTATCGCTAGTTTTACCCGTGATGGTATAGAATCAGCACAATTAAGAGGTTTACTCGCTCCTTATTTAATAGCTGATAGTTCCCGTGATGATTTCCTAGAAGATAATCCTCTCAACTTTGCAGGAGAAGGACCTCTAGCTTATTTTGCTTTTTCCGCAGCTAACCCCGATGGTGTAGATCACATCCTTCAACTAGGAGATAATACCTTCGGTTTTGAAGATTTAGAAAATGGTGGTGATAGGGATTTCAATGACATCATTATGCAAGTGAATTTTACCTAGATAATCAGGATGTGATAACTTAGTTAAAAGATTGAATTTTGGGTGAAGATAACCAAATATCATATCACCCAAACAATCTAAAACTCACAATTAAAAGTCACAACATTTTTATAAAACCACACATGAATTAACATAAATTATTAGATGCAATATGACTACCCAAGAACCTAATAAAAATACAATTACCGGAGAAGAATTAGTATCTGTAATTTCTTCTTCTAGTTTATTACCGCAAGTGGTGAGAGAAATAGTGATTGAAAAAGCGATCGCTAATATTCAATACACACAGAAAGAATTTAACAACTATCATCAAAGATTTAAACAAGTTCAGAAAAATGCTAATATCATTCCCTCAATTATTCTCCGGCAATTTAAAATTCGGAAATTTAAACATCTAACATGGGGACATCAAGTTGAACCTTATTTTTTAGAAAGAAAACCTCTTTTAGATCAAGTTTCTTTTTCCCTGATTCAAACTAATGATGATGCAATTGCTCAGGAAATATACTTTCGGATTCAAGAAGGGGAAGAAAGTTTTGCAGATTTAGCTAAAAAATATTCTCAAGGAGCAGAAGCAAAAAATGGTGGTTGGGTAGGTCCATATAGATTAGGTAATCTTAACCCCAATTTAGCAAAAATTATGCGTAATTTACAACCAGGTGAAATGCCATCACTCACTTACCTGGATAAAATGTTTATTATTGTCCGATTAGAACAAGTATTCCCAGCACAATTAACTGAACAACTGCAAGAAGAAATACTTCAACAAATGTTTGAAGAATGGTTAACAACAGAAATTGCTAATTATGGTGTAGATTTATCAAAAATGTCTGTACCTAATTTAACTATCAGTGATTCCAATTTAGGTACAGATGAAGAATTAGAGAGTAACTCTACAGATAATGAGGAGTCATCAGAAGAGTATATTGATAGTTACACAAAATTAGAACATGAAGACACTTATTCATTGAATACTCATTATAAATGGAAAAATCTTCAACTATTAACAACCTCATTTATTTGTTTATTAACAGGAGGTTTGGGAGGTTTTTATTTATCAGGATTCTCGAAATTATCCTATGCTAATTTAGCTCCTGAGACTTCAAAGAATGATCTATTTTACGACGCTATCACCCAAGCAACTGAAGCAGCAAATCTTACTCAAACTGCTCAATCTCCTAGTGAATGGAAAAAAGTATCACAATCTTGGATTAATGCGATCGCACTATTAAGTTCTCTTCCCAAAAATCATCCTAAATATGCTTTAGCTACCCAAAAAATTCAAGAGTACGAACGTAATTTAAACTACTCAAATAAAAATAGCCAAAATCTACAAAATAGTTTTCGTATTGCTGTCAATCATGCCACAAAAGCAGCTAACTTAACACAAACAGCTACTTCTGGGGAAGAATGGGAAACAATCATCAAACATTGGGAAAATGCGATCGCATCTATGAAAGCTGTTACATCTGATCATCCTGAATATTTTACAGCACAACAAAAAACAATTGAATATCAACGCAACCTCAACTATGCTTTTTCAGTTGTTGAGAAAAAATATCCTGAATCCTACGCAATGAGTAAAATCTAAATTTAGATTATCTGACCTTATATCATGTCTGATAGTAATTAACCGGACATGATATTATTATTCATCTGTAAAATAATCAGAATCAATTTTCTTAATCTCATAAACATCAACAGTGTGCAATAAAGGAAGCATAATAGATTGAAAATCAGGAATAGACATTATACGCAAGCTAACAAATAAGATATTTACTTTTATACCATAGCTTTGCGGTCTTCTTTGCGCCTTTGCGTCTTTGCGTGAAATAAATATATTATTAGTTTTAAGCAATTTTTTATCACAGGATAAATATTACAATAAAAGCAGCAACATTCTTAAATTTAGTGAGGTTTAACAATTTATGAAAACATTCACTGCTTATGTAGAATATGATTCAGCTACAAAATTATATGTTGGTATTGTTCCAGGTATTCCAGGAGCGCACACACAAGGAGCAACTTTAGATGAATTACAGGAAAATTTAAAAGAGGTGCTTGAGCTTTGTTT